>NZ_JAQSLN010000001.1:600000-900000 GCF_028649655.1 Halobacteriovorax sp. GB3 | reverse complement strand
TTGGACTCAACGAAAACTTCTGCAACAGCTGAGTTCAAAATACAAAGAGGAAGTCCAATCGCCTTGGCCGAACCAACGGCGCGAAATTCAAATTTATTTCCCGTAAAGGCAAAAGGAGATGTCCTATTTCTATCTGTATTATCTTTTGGAAGGTGAACAAGTTGTTTCGCTCCCATATCGAGAGTAACGGCAACATCTTTTTCAATATCTTTACCTTCTTTAATGGAAGTAAAAATCTTTCCAATCGTATCACCAAGAAAAACAGACATAATACTTGGAGGAGCTTCATTGGCACCTAGACGGTGATCGTTACCTGCAGAGGCAATGGAAGCACGAAGAAGCTTTGCTCTTCTTTTAACTGCTTCTACTACAATACTTGTTACGGCCAAAAAGCGCATATTGTTGTGAACTTCAGCACCAGGCTCAAGAAGATTCACTCCTTGATCTGTGGCCATAGACCAATTTAAGTGCTTACCAGAACCATTAATACCAGCAAAAGGCTTTTCATGTAAAAGAGCGATAAAGTTGTGACGAAGGGCCACTTCTTTAATCGTCGCCATGACAAGTTGATTGTTATCAGCTGCAATATTGGCCTCTCTAAAAATTTGGGCAAGTTCAAATTGTCCAGGAGCGACTTCATTGTGACGAGTCTTAGCAGGAATTCCCAGCTTATGAAGCTCAAGATCGAGTTCCTCCATGAAGTTTAAAACTCTCTCAGGAATGGCCCCAAAATAGTGATCATCGAGCTGCTGGTTCTTCTTAGCATCAGCACCGACAAGAGCACGTCCTGTCATCACTAAATCTGGGCGAGAAAAATAGAAGGCCTTGTCGATGAGAAAATACTCTTGTTCAGCACCACAAGTGACGCTCACTCTTTTTGTCTCTTCAAAACCAATAATCTGCATAAACTCACAGGCAAGATCAGAGAGATTTGAAATAGATCTTAAAAGTGGAGTTTTAATATCAAGAGCATCACCATGATAAGAAACAAAGGCCGTTGGAATACAAAGAGTCTTTCCACTTTGTCCTTCGATCAGAAACATCGGTGATGTCATGTCCCAGGCCGTGTATCCGCGAGCTTCAAAAGTAGCTCTCGAACCACCGTTTGGAAAACTTGAAGCATCTGGTTCACCTTGAATTAGTTGTGATGCTGAGAGGTTCTCAATAGGGAGTCCATGATGATCAAAGTCTAAGAATGCATCATGCTTTTCAGCAGTTGATCCCGTTAAGGGTTGAAACCAGTGACAAAAGTGAGTTGCACCTTTTGAAAGGGCCCACTCTGTTACAGCTTTAGCTACGATATCAGCATGCTCTCGCTTGAGCTTCTTTCCTGTCTGAGAAACTTCTTCAAGTTCCTTTCTAATATTTTCAGGAATTCCGTGAGCATCAGAAAAGTGAAAAACATTTTCCCCGTAATACTCACTAATGCGTTTGTAATTCCCATTTTGATCTACTGGACGATCAAAAAAACGCTCTTCCCTATCAATGGCAATTGTTTTGGCAATACTACGAAGGTTTTCACTAGACATTGTTTCTCCTTAAACTTTTTTGTCTGCTATAGAAAAATTTTATTGTTTAAATGATAAGAAACACAGGTCCCAGTGTCCACTAGAAACTAGATTTCTTAATCATTTTAAAATTATTATAAGGTTTTGAAATTGATGAGAAAAAATGAAGTTAATTAGGGTTTTCCAAACTCTCGCTAATGAATCAAAAGTCAGTGAGACCGAGAGATTACTTAGAAATCTGAGTTGATAAAGTGACAGCAGGTTTTAAAGAGATTTCTTCACTTCTTGCTTTACTCATACATAAAAGAGATGTCGCAACAAGTAAAAATGCAACTTTCGCCACTAGCGCTTGAACTTCGTGAGGTAGCATGAGCAACTCCTGAGAATTTAACTAAATATTTATAAGATAATCTAAAAAAAGTTATGACAAATAACGCAGACTTTAGCAATATAAAACTTATGGATATTGTATATTGTATTGAGTCAAAAGAATTACTTTCAACACTGCCAGAAAGCTTTCAGGGAATAAAGAAAACCCCTGTGCACGATTGGAGCCACTTTCTTTCGAGGAAGGCCCTTAGTGGTGCCCTTGAGACAATCAATATTCAAGTGAAACCAGAAGATGTTAAAATCGAGCGCCACCTTCACATTGAAAACAATCAAGAGCTACTTGCCTCACTCTCTCACACAGATGGTCATGGTGTAGGTCTCGTGGTTCAAAAAGGTGATTTCATCAGCGTTGGAATCGATATTGAACTTCGAGAAAGAAAAGTCAAAGAAGGTATCAATAAATTTTACTTTAATGACCACGACTCTCTCGAACTACAAGCAGACCCCCTTCTTCTATGGTCTCTAAAAGAGGCGGCGTTCAAAGCACTCTCTCCCTATATCGAAACCTTACAGGAGAAGACATTTGTCCTAAAAGACCTTTGGATTAACGACTCTCACTTTGGTCTGGTTTCCAACCCCTCTAGGGCCCTTGGAATGGTTGATTACGCCTACGAGCTTAGGGCAGATGATTTACTTCTCATTAGCTTTGCTCTCTTGGCCGATGTCACCATCGATTGATACTTGACCATTTCTATTGAAAACGATAAAAAACCTCATCGTTAGATGACATATCACTATGGGGATAAAATGAAGTTTTCACTACTTGCTGGATTCATTCTTTCACTGAATTCAATGGCACTAGATTGCACTCACCTCTATCAACAATTCGAAGATAAAATTCGCTTTGATTCAAGTGTAGTCATTCACCAATGTCTTCCTCTAGAAAATGAAAACTACAGAGCAGAATTAACTGTTCAATCTTATGGTAACGAAAGAACAATTGAATGTGAGTTCTCTTGGGATGGCGACCAGAAGATTAATGTTCTTGGTTGTAACCAAGGATTTGAGTGGTTTAAAAAAGAAAAATAGAAATCACTCAAGAGAGAATTCAATAGGAACAGTTATTGTATAGCGATTGTTCAAGAAGAGTTCTTTTTCCACAGGGAATCGATCAATATTCCGGATGGTCTGCATTGCCCCTTTATTGAGCGTTCCATAAGGGCTTTCTTTATCCAAAGAAAGCTCAACCAACCTTCCATCGACACCAATAGTAAATTTAACCTCGACAACGCCCTCATGACCAAGACGTCTTGCCATACGAGGATAATAGCGGTTTTTAAGAATGAGATCTTTGATCTGTGATTTTAATTTTGCTTCGAGAGTATTGATCCCAGCAGATTTTTTAACTTCTTTCTTTGCCTTATTGGCCCTCGTTACTTTCTTAGGAGGTGTTTGTACTTTCTTTTTTTGAACACTCTTTGTCTTGGCCTTCTTTTTTAACTTTTGTATTGGCTGAACCTTTTTAGGTGCGACAAAGTGAACGACAGTGCGCTCTTGGCTCTTTTGGAAATTATCTTTTGAATAGACGATAGATTTAATGAGATCTCGTTTTTGATAGAATAAAATACCACTGTGAAAGAGAACAACCACACAGAGACTTATCTTCATAAGTTTTGAAAATAATAATGAATGGCGATGTTCAATTTCCATAATTCGTTCTAAAAGTTTGAGTCATCAAACTTATTTCATGAAATCAGTTTTTTGTAAATAGAGTTTCAAATAAATTCACTATGATGACACTAGTGTGACAAATCTCAACGAGATTCGATCATAGTTCCAATAATTTTATCGAGTTCACTATGAAAATCATCGAAAGCACTATTGGCCGCGACAACATAGAAACGATTTAAGCTTGGAGCAAGCCATACCAGGGAAGAACTTAAAGTGTTCGAACCTGAGTGCATATAGGCATAACCTCTGGCCCACCCTCGATACACACTAATAAATCCACTATAAGAATAAGTTGAATTTTTAGGTGTAGAATAAAAGACAACTCGAACAGCATTTTTAAATGTCTTACTGTCCCCACGAATTCCACGCATGGTCTCTTCTAAGAACTTTGCCCAAGAACTAAGTGGGCAATGCACTCGACCGGCGGGAGAAAAAACTTTCGGGTTATCACTTAAAGGCCCAGGGGGAAGAGCGTAAATCTTTTTCGCCACTTGATAGTGCATCCACGGGGCATCGGGAGAGCGCTTACTTTTTCCAGGAGCACCCAGACCACAACCTTCCATCTTAAGAGGAATAAAGAGCTCACTCTTTAAAATATCTACAAAATCTTTTTGGTGAACAATCTCTAAGATATGGCCCAAAATAATGTGATTGATATTGCTATAGTGATATTCCTTTTTTCCCGTGGCCTTCATAGAAAGCACTCGGCTTAAAAGTCTCTTGCGATCTTCTTTGCCAGAGAGTTTAGACTTTAAAAATGACTTAAAAAACTCTCCCTTATCGAGAGAGAGAAGATCGATAACGAGTCCTGATCGCTGGGATAGAAGCTCGCCAATCGTAATTGACGAAACACTTTCGTGCATCTTCATTTTTAGAATACGAGAAATCTTTGTTTCAAAACTAAGATCTCCGCGATTAATTAACTTTGCCACCATATAGGCAGTCATTGATTTTGTATTTGAACCTAAATGAAAGGGGTCATTCTTTTTGATTTTCTCTTTATGCTTGTATGCGCGTAGGCCATGAGTGACTTCACTAAAGATTCCCTTTTCAAACTTCCCATAACTATGACCAATCATAGTAGGAAAGCTATTCAAACTAACAAGGGAAAGTATCAACAAACACAAAGTCTTTTTCAATTTACTTACTCCTCTTCAAGATCATCATCAAAATCAATTGCAAAGTCTTGAATATCATCAACAATCACCTTGTTTTCAGGAAAGACTTTGTAGGCGACAGATACACCTGATTTATGAACACTTTCTTGTGTTCCTGAAATAAGAGGATGCCAAGGCTCAAGTGGCTCACCTTCATGCAATTTACGATAAGCACAAGTCTTAGGAAGGTAAGAGAACTCTTCAAATGAATTTGGACCAAGCTTCATACACCCAGGAACGAGGGTCATGCGCTTTTCATAATTTGTACATCGACAAGTCTCAGGATCAAGTAGACGACAAGAAATCGAGGTATAGTGTACCTCTCCTGTATCTTCATCTTCCAATTTTACTAAACAACAGCGACCACAACCATCGCAAAGAGCTTCCCACTCCTGCTGGTTTAGTTCATCTAGTTTATATTTTTCCCAAAATTTATCTCTTATCACTGTGGCATTCTCGCTTTCAACCACTGACTGGCCTTTGTGCTATCGACAACCTTGAAACCTTTGATCATTTTAGGACCTGCACTAGGGCTAACAACAACATCTTGAATATAACCAAGTCTAGAAATTGTGAACGTGTATGAATCAGTTGCACTCATATAGCTTTCATAATCATTAAAGCCATCTTTCAAAGTTCTAAGACCATTAATCGCAAGAATTTCATCTCCTGCATTGAGTCCACCTTTATAAGCTGGGCCATCGAGAGCAACCTGGGAAATGACAACGCGATCAGTGAGAAATTTAGGCGTGAGTCCAAGCCATACCTTTGGAGCACTCTCCCACTCTACTTCAATACCTGCTTTATTGAAGAAGGCCTCAAAATCAATTTCATTGGTTGTTGAAATCATTGTATCAAAGTAATCACAAACATCCTTTCCAGCGATATCTGTAATCATTTTTAAAACTTCTTCTTTAACATAACCTTGTTCAGGTCTTTTCTTAAAGCCATCCCAAAGAGCGTCTAATAAGTCTGTAATGGACTTTCCTTTTTCATTCATCATGATATTGAGAACAAAAAAGACAAGCCCTCCCTTAAGGTAGTAACTAATTGATGAGTTATTAGAGTTTTCATCTGGACGATAAAGTTTGATCCAAGAATTAAAAGATGAATCTTCAAGTGAGTGAAACTTTCTACCAGGAATTGAATAATAGCGATTGAGATTCTTTTTCATCAATTCGAGATACTCCTCTAAAGTAACGAAATCCAATCGATACATAAAGAGCTGATCCATAAAAGATGTTAGGCCTTCAGTTAACCAATGCATTCTCGTTTTAGCTTCATTGAGATAATCAAAAGGACCAAGTTCAATTGGTCGAATACGCTTTACATTCCACGTGTGAAAGTACTCATGGGCAACGAGCTCTAAAAAGCCCACATATTTCTTTCTCTCAGTCATTGAACGCGAGCAGTACTGAAGGGCCGTCGAATTTAAGTGTTCTAGACCACCAAAGAGACCAGGGCCATAATGAGTGATAAACGTGTACTTATCATAAGGAATATCTCTCATTGTCTTTGAAACGTGTTCAACGATCTTTTTAATATCTTCTTTTAGTTCCCATTTATGAGGAAAGGTTCCCCCGTAAAAAGCGAGTTCGTGATCAATTCCCTCAACGCGAAAACCATCTGTTTCATGACAACCAATTTCAACAGGTGTATCAATCAATTCATCATAGTTTTTAGCTTGATAGAGAAACACTTCTCTCTTTGTTGAAATATCTTTTAAACCCGTTGTCACTTTAGACCAAAGTGGAGGAAATTCAATTTCTAAAGTAGGCCCTTCTATCTCTTTACCAACAACACCCATAAAGACACTAGGTCCATGAATAAATGCGTGAGAGCGATCGATATGAGAAGTTCTCACAGTGAGTTCATGACAGTAAATCTCATAGGTGATTTGAAACTCGTCTGAAGGCGTATTCAATTGGCTCTTATTCCAGTCCAAGCGATATACTCCTTTATCAACTTGCTCATGATAAAGAACTTCACCATTAGCGATTTCAGCCTTAAATGTACGAATATTTTTTCCGTACTCTCTCATTAAATAAGAACCTGGCGACCAACTAGGGAGGAAAAAAGAAATTTCGTTTTCTTCTGGCCCTTTGCGTCCATGAATGACGACCTGTAACATATGGTTTTCAGGGTTTTTTATGGCGATTTTATAGGAAAGTTTCATAGAGTCTTCCTTCTTTTATAATTTTTGCTTGTAAAATAGATTCGCGTTCGATACTAAAACCGAACTTGATTGCATCATAGTCGAAAAAACATACTCTCTCAACAAGAGGGACTCGCCTATGCTATCGAAATCACAACCCACAGGTGAATTATGCTCGAAACCCAAAATAAGATTAAAAGAGAACTTATCGTTCCTCCCGTTATCACATTTACTGATAGGGCCCTCCAAGAACTAGAGTTGATTATAGATAATGACTTTACTCTTAAAGGAAAATATTTTCGCTTATTAATCTCTGGGAAAAAGTGTGATGGGTTCACTTATTCTGCAGGTTTCACAGATCTAAAAGACGATGACTTTATTGTTCCAGTTCAAAACAATGAAACAGAACTAGAAATTATTGTTGATCCTTTTGCTGCATTCTATCTCGGTGAAACGACTGTAGAGTTCATCCAAAATCTTGAAGAAAACCAAGAGGGCTTTGTTATTACAAATCACTCACAAGATCTCTACAAGGGAAAGTTTTGGCGCCAAGACGAAACGAAGATCCCTCCTCTAAAAGAACTCACGAAATAGGATAATTCATGGATTATCGCTATCTCAAGGCCTTCATTTTAACGGCAGAAAATAAAAGTTTCTCTAAAGCCGCTGAAGAGCTTAAGATTGCCCAATCGGCGGTCTCTAGACAGATAAAACTCCTCGAGGAAAGTGTTGGCGAAGAGCTTATCATTCGTTCATCGAAAAAGGTTCTTCTCACTCACAAGGGAAAAGAACTTTTTATTGCGGCAACAAGCTTTGACCAAGTAAGTTCGAATATCTTCGAAAAAGAAGACAACCGTCCTCTTAAAATTGGGATTCTTAACGGTCTTCTCAAGACCTGGTTTAATCCTGTGCTCGTGAAGTTTTACAAAAAATATGATCGCAATATGAACATTCATATCGCCGATATCCCAGAACTTAGAAAAGGAATGGAAGAAGGACGATTTGATGCGATTTTCTCAATTGAGAATATTCAATCAGAATTAATCTCTTCTTTAAAACTCTTTGATGAGAAATTGGTCTTAATCTCTAAGAGCGAAGTTGATCTTCAAAAGCTTCACGAATACCGTTGGATCACATTCTCAGAGGGTGACAACCTCTTTTCGGTAACAAAGAAAAGAAGCGAGCGCATCACTAATGTTGATTCTATTTCAACGATCATTAATCTTGTAAAAAATAATGTTGGAATTGCCGTGGTCCCTGACCACGTTCTTAAGAAAACTGATAATCTTGTGATTACAGAAATGCCAGAATTACCAAAGTCTGAGATCTACTTAACGACACTAAATTATAAAACAATGCCTAAGCAAATTAGAGAGCTACTTCAAGTCATGCCTGGTCCATAGGCCACTTTAGCGACAATACTTTACTCGACCCTTGGCCAACTTTCCATTATCACAGACAGTGAACTGCTGATAACTCTTACTTGAGTTCTCTAGATCATAGCCCCAGCGCTGTGGTTTGCCCTTTTTTAAATAAGGCCAACGAACGCGAAGCTCGATTGCCTTCTCACCTTCTTCAAGCCCAAAGTGAATCCCTTCCTCATTTTGAGATGGAAGGTTTCCATTGGAATACTCAACAAAACGCTTTTGAGTTCTCTTACTAGAAACAAGCTCAACTGTTGCTCCAATTCCAAAAGTATTGGCCTTTTTACCTCTTAAGTAAAAACGCAATCCTTTATTCTTATTCTCTGTTTTATTGATGAATGCATAGAGACGTGGCTTCATTCCATGGGCCCTTAATGAAGATTGCCCCGAGATAAAATCCATCTTCCCATCACCATTAATATCAAGTGAAATTATTCCGGAAGGATTCACTAAATCGATCCCATAATCCTTTCCCTTATCTACGAGCTCATGATCTTTTGTTTGTTCAAAGAGAATGAGTCTTGAGTGAGGAGGAAAACCTGAATTTTCAACTAGCACATCACTGAGTCCATCATTATTAAAGTCGGCCCAAATAGCGCGTCGATCCCCTTGATTCCAATTGAGTGTTCCATCACTCATGTAATATTCGCTTCGAATAAACTTTGGTGGAAAATTTGGTGAAGCACCAGTTAGAACACTCGATCTATCACGAGTTTCATTATCGATACTTCGAGTTAACTCACCTGTTAAAACGTCATATATCCCATCATTGTTATAGTCATTACAAACGGCAAAGAAGCTATTTCCCCCACCTCTTAGGTTTAATTTACCAAGATCATCTTGAGCAAACCCTGAACTCTCTGCGTAGTCTCTAAAGATACGATCTTTATTTTTTCGATCATAGAGGTTCATCCATAATTTATTCAAATGACCATCTGAATTTGATGTCATGATATCGGGGTAACCGTTGTCATCTAAATCACAAATCCCCACACCAAATGTCGGGCGGGCATTAACAAAACGTTTCTCATCTTCGTTAAATTTTAATTCATCTTCTAAAAGATAAGTTACTTCCTTTGCCTGCTTAGTCTTGTCCGATTGTCCTTTAAAAATTCGATTTGTCACAAGTCCAGGAGGGTTCTCCTTTAGATCAAACCAATTGGCCTCAAATACATCCAACTCACCATCGAGATCGTAATCTAAAATAGCGAGTGAAGAAGTAGGATTAAACTTCATCCTATCGACTGGATTAACAAATTCTTCATAGCGAAAATGAGGATTGTTCTTATCAGGAGCACGGCCGACAAAGATTCGAAGCGCCCGAGGAGTCAGTTCAGTTTTTTGATTGAGAACCCCTACGATAAGATCGTAAAGGCCGTCTCTATTAAAATCGGCAAAAATTAAATAAGAAGCCTGAACACCTTCAGGAAGAGGACTTTCAACCTGAGTAAATCTGGCCTTTTTCGTTCTTTTAAAAAAGCGTGGAGCGGAATAATAAGAGGGAAGACTTACAAGATCTGTATCACCATCACCATCAAAATCAACGGCATAAAGATGGATAGCGCTTTGGCCATCAAGTCCTAGCTCTTTTGTCGCATCTTTAAATGTTGGAGATTCTTTTTCTACAGGTCCGTAGTTGCGAACAGTTCGTCGCGACTTTTTGACTTCACGTTTCTTTTTAAAATGCTCTTTCACACTAGAACATGAGATCAGTCCTAGTGTGAGAGCAAGCGTCCATGCAATTTTTTTCATAATTTTTAGTAATCAATAATATCTAGTCCGTAACCATCGTAGTCACAAACAGACTTACTTACCTTCTCAACAGTTTTGTCATTGTTCTTATGCATTGACTTTAGATTGTTCACAAAGTTTTTACGACTTTCTTTAAGAGCAATCTTAGCAAGTCCAAGAACATAGTCTTTTTTATCTTGAGCAACATCATCTTTTTCGAGAATCGCTGTCGTTCTCGACATAACGGCGATCATGACATAGAGATTAATAACCATGTCGGCAATTCTTTGCTGAGGTAGTTCATGATCAATTATTTTCTTACCGTATTTAATAAGAGTATTTTCAACCTGGTTAGCAAATCCACCTAACATGCCAGAGAAATTTGCTGCGTAGTCTTCTAGTTCTGGATGAACACCAGTAAGAGTCTTCGACATTACACGGCTAACTCTCTTTTTAGCGAAGTCAGTAAGAACACCAAGAGACTTAATTGGATCTTGAAGAGCTTTTGAAACATCGGCAACCTTACCAAGTTCTTTCAGTCCATCAGCTGGACCTTTCATTCCAGAAAGAGCAAGGAAACAACGAAGAATTTCATTTGTTCCTTCAAAGATAAGGTTAATTCTTGAATCCCTCATAATTCTTTCATATGGGTATTCTTTCATATAACCGTTACCAGCAGCAATTTGCATTCCAGTATCTACAACAGTCCAAAGAGATTCTGAACCATAGATCTTACATACTGCTGTTTCTAAGTAATAGTCTTTAAGACCTTTACACATATTTCCAGTTGTCATGTAAACAATTGATTCAGTTGCATAACAACGAGCGGCCATATAAGAGAGCTTATCTTGAATAATTCCAAATTCAGCAATTGATTTTCCAAATTGCTTTCTTCCTTTAGCGTGTTCAGTTGCAAGTTTTAGAATCGTCTTCATTCCACCAACACATCCAGCACCTAGAGAAAGACGACCAGAATTGAGAACGTTCATTGCAATCTTAAAACCTTTACCAGGCTCACCAATCATATTTGATGCAGGAACGACGACTTTATCAAAGTAAACCGCACGAGTTTCAGAAGCACGGATTCCCATTTTATTTTCTTTTTCACCAAAAGAGACACCTTCCATATCTTTTTCAACGATAAAACATGAAATCTTCTCTTTCACTTCCCCATTCACTTCGTGATCAGTTTTACAAAATACTGAATAGAAATCAGCTGATCCAGCATTTGTAATCCAAAGCTTTTGACCAGTGATCGTATAAGTTCCGTCATCATTTTTAACGGCCTTAGTCTTAATTGAATAAGCATCAGAACCAGACCCTGGTTCAGTTAAGCAGAATGCAGCAAGTTTCTCACCACTAGCAAGAACTGGTAGCCACTTTTCTTTTTGCTCATCAGAACCTTCATTTAAAAGAGCGCGATAACCAATCGACTGGTGAGCACCAAGCATTGTCGCAGTTGAACCGTCCATTGAAGCAACTTCTGCAAAAACACGAGAATAAAGAGAATAATCTAGCCCCATTCCTCCATGTTCCTCAGCTACACCAAGACCGCAAAGCCCCAAGGCCGCAAGTCCATCAATGACATCTTTTGGAATCACTGCTTCGTGATCAAATTTTTCTCCATCAATATTATCTTCGCCAAATTTTGCGACAGCAGAAGTCATCTCTTTGGCCATCTCAACTTGTTCTTCGTTGAAATGAGGAAATGGGAATACGGCAGCTTCATCCACTTCTCCATAAAAAAGAGATCCAACAACTGAATCTAATACCGGTTCTTTTTTATCCGTCATACATAGTCCTTCATGGTTAGAATTATTTCGATTTATCATTATTGTAGCAATGGACTAGGAAATATGAAAACATAAAAATATTCCCGACACTTTTACACGGTTTTCTATGTGTCATAATTTTCCTTTACCTTCACACTTGAAGGGAGACCCCTAAGTCGCTTAAAATAAAATAGTATAGTATAATAGAAATCGATAATTTTTCTTCGAAAACAAAAGAGAACCGTTTGAAGTTTTTAGACAAGTTAAAAAATAAATTCAAAAAAGGTGATGCCGAAGCCCATGAAGAAGAGGGTTACGAGTTTGACGACCAAGAAAATCAGGACGAACTCGAGGACCTCGAGGCCCTTGAAAAGACACAGGAAATCCAAATACAAATGGATGAATCTTCTGATGTCATTATCGATGATACTCTTGAAGAGCCTGTAGAGCATGACCAAATTGAACTTAATGAACACTCAGACAGTTCTGAAGAAGAATTTTTTATTGTTGATGATGAAGATTTTGATCCAACTGCAGACGGGCAAACAGCTGAACACGCTCTCAGTGAACTAGAATCGAGAGGTGAATTAGAGTTTGCGGACTCAACAGAACTTGAGGATCTTCCGCCAGACTTTGAAACACCAAGCGACGAAGATATCGACAAAGGGCTTGAAGAGCTCATGCAATCGAGACCTGAAGAAATTCAGGAATACTCCCCTTCAACAACTGAGACTCATGAGGAAATTCCTTCAATTGATCAAGTTCTAAGCCAAGCGCAGGAACAAGAACATAAAAACTTTCATGAAGATGAAGAATATGATGAATTTGAAGATGAATTAGTTCTCTCATCAATTGACGATGAAGAAGTTGTTATTGATATCAATGATGAATTAGAAGACGAAGGAGAAAAGGCCAACTTTTTTCAAGCAGCGCTTGCTTCTATAAAGTCTCTACTTTCAAAAAATTCACAAGAATCTGACTCGAAAATCTCATCTTTGACAATGTTATCCAATAAAATAGACCTAAAAAGTCTAACATTTGATGACATTATGAAAACACTTTACTCACCAGAATTAAGACCGGCCATTCACAAGGGATTCCTTGTTTCAAGTGTTGTCGTCGCCTCTTATGTTGGTGGGAGCCTCACCTCTCAGTTTCTTGAAAAGCAAGTAAGCTCAGAGAAAAAAGACTCTGCCCCTTCTCTTGGCGCTGATCAAAGAGTGTTGTGGCGTCAAGAAGTAGCAGTTCTCGATAGGACCAACCCTTTCAACATCAAACTAAACGAAAGCAACGTACCAAAGGGGCCCAAGGGACCTGTTAAAATTGACGAAGACCTCATTTGCCACAACGCAAAAACAAAAAGCGCCCTACCACTTAAACTGCTTAATACGATTGTTCTTCAGGACTCTGTGAAATCGATCGCCTCAGTTCAAAACCGTGGAAAGATGCTCAGCCTCTATGAAGGTGACAAAATTAACGGAATGGCCGAGATTGGAAAGATTGACAGTGCAAGAGTGATCTTTAAAAATCTAAGAAGTGGTGAATGTGAATATATTGAGAGTAAAAAGAGTAAAGAGAGATTAAAGCCTATTAAAGTTGTATCCCCTGAAGTCGGATCTAAACTTATTGCTGAAACTAAAAATGACAGTATCAAGCAAACAGGAAACTCATTTACGATAAAAAAATCTTATCGTGACCAAATGCTCAAAAATGTTGGAACTCTCCTAACACAGGCGAGAGCTATTCCAATTAAAAACCCAGATGGAACACTTTCATTTAAAATGGTTGAGATTGTACCAGGAAGTCCATTCTCTCAACTCAATGTACAAAATGGAGATATCATCACATCCATCAATGGTAAAAAGTACTCTAATATTAATGAGCTCATGGCCTTATTTGGTCAGCTAAAGAATAATGATAAATACTCAATTAGCGTCAAGCGTGATGGAGTAGATCAAGTTTTTGATTATAACTTTGAATAGAAAAATATGACGAAGGATCGTGTGCACATGAAAAGGAAATTCATTTCTCTTTCAACTACCCTAACAGTTGCGGCTATTTTAGCGCCAAACGCTTATGCCCAAAGCTTCAAAAAGTATGAATCAAAGACTCAATTTGATTCGAACCCTAAATCAGTGAGCACACTTGTTCCCGATTCAGGTAAAGATGCTTTTGGCAGAGATAAATCAGATATCCAAGGCGATCTACCTGCTAAAAATAGCAAGTACGTTAACCTCAACCCTGAAACAGCATTTGGTCCAGAGGTTATTACAACTTTTGATTTTGAAGATACTTCCCTGGAAGAATTAACAAAGCATATGCAAAAGTTAACTGGTATCAACCTGATTATGGACAAAGACCTTAAGGGTAAAGTGTCGATCACAGCGCCTCAGCCTATTACTGTTGGTGATGCGTGGAAGGCCTTTCTTACGGCCCTCAACATGAAAGGCTACACTCTTGTTAAGTCTGGAGCTTTCTATAAGATTGTACAAACCAGAGAGATCCGCTACACGCCTACAAAAATCTATACAGGTGAATATACTCCAGAGACGGAAAACTTCTCAATGAGAATTATTCCTCTTAAAAACGTCTCTTCAAGTGAGTTAACTCGATCATTTAGACCATTCATGTCACGTTATGGACGTATTATTGAAATCAAACAAACTAATACAATTATCATTCAAGATTCTGGGACAAATATTAACAGACTTGTAAGACTGATTCGTTTCATTGACGTCCCTGGCCACGAAGAGTCTCTTCAAATTATCCCTGTTAAGAACTCTTCTGCTCAAGAGATTGCAAAACTTCTCGACAGTATCTTAAAGGGTGACTCAGCTAAGACGAAAAGAATCCGTTCTAGTTCAACTCGCTCAATTTCAGATATCAAACTTACTGCTGAACCGAGAACAAACTCTATCATTGCTATGGCAACTGAAGATGAAGCGAACCAACTTAAGAGACTTATTGATAAACTTGATCAAAAGACCATTTCTTCTCAGTCTGGTCAGATTCACGTTTACTACCTCAACCACAAAAGTTCAGAGGCGATCTCAAAAACTCTCTCTTCTCTTGTCTCAAACACGCAATCAGCGAAAAAGGCAACATCGAGATTTTCAAAGTTTTCAAGTAATGACTCATCAAGCTCACTATTTGCTAACGATGTTAAGATTACTTCAGATAAAGAAAATAACGCGCTTGTTGTAACGGCATCGCCTACAGACTACCTGATTATCAAGTCTGTTATTAAGAAACTCGATATTCCATCTGACCAAGTTTTTGTTGAAGGTCTTATTATGGAATCGAATCTTTCTAAAAACAAAGGATACGGTGTTAATATCATCGGTGCTTACGGTTCAGGAAATGCTGATAGAGCGGGATTCCTTGGTGGTTCACAAGATCTTCTAAGCCTTATTGGTGGACAATTTACAAGCCTTGGTGGTCTATTTATCGGTGGTGGAATCGGAAGTAAAGTCACAACTCAAGTGAATGGAGTTGATGTCGAAGTTAAGACAATCAACGGTCTCATTAGGGCCATTGCAAACAATGGTAATACAAACGTCCTTGCAACACCTGCTCTAATGGTACTCGACAATACAGAAGGTGTTTTTGAAGTTGGTGAAACAGTTCCAACTCCAGAGAGAACAGATGCTGCCAACGGATCAAGTTCAGTATCGATAAAACAACAAAAAGTTGCTCTAACTCTTAAAATTACGCCACAAATTAACAAGGCAACAAGAGTTATCACAATGAAAATTGACCAACAAATTGATGATTTTTCTAACCGTGCCCTACCAGATGGTCTTAGATCGGAAGGTGTTGCAACGACGACAAGAAAAACTGTTACAAGTGTTGTTGTTAGAGATAGAGACACAATCGCCATGGGTGGTCTCATGAGAGATAAAGAATCTGAAACAGAAAGCAAGGTTCCTCTTCTTGGAGATATTCCTGTCCTTGGATGGCTCTTTAGAAACTATGACAATAGAATTGAAAAAGTTAATATGACTTTCTTCCTAACTCCAAGAATTGTTTCAAGCTACTATGGTGCAGCTGATAATGTTCAAGATATACTTAATCGTCGTCATCACCACTTAAAAGACACTATGGGTGAAGAAGATCCATTTGGAACGACAGTTAAAGGTCTTTACGAAAAAGTTAAAAAACAAAAAGATGGTCCTCTCTACGATGAAAAAGAGAATAAGAAATTTCTTGATGAGAACAGAAACTCAGAAGGTATCGGCAATAATGATGTCGGTTCAAATATGATTGTTCCTAATTACAAGAATATCGCACAAGAGATTTCTAAAAAACAAGCTGGTGTTCAAAAGACACAAGACAATAAGTAGTAAGGGGAATCCGAGTGGTTCATGAAAATATTTTACAAAAAGTAGAATTTCATAAGGAGAAGATTGGACAACTTCTCCTTAAGCATACATCGCTAACTCAAGAGCAATTACAAGAAGCTCTCGATATGCAAAAAGAATCTGGACTCATGGTCGGGGAGATTCTTTTAAAGAAAAGTTACATTCACCCACATGACATTATCAAAGTAATCTGTCATCAGGTAGAAATCCCCTACATGAATGAGATCAAAGTTGATGAAATCGACCCAGAAATCATCAATAAGATTCCAATTAACTACTCAAAGCAAAATGAAATTCTTCCTATTTTAGAAACTCAAACTTCTGTTTCTGTCGTTATGACAGACCCATTTAAGTTTGATGCAATCAACGATTTTAGAGAGATCTTTAAAAAAGAAATCAAAATCATCGTTTCTTCTCCTTTGAAAGTAAATGATGCTATTAACCGTGTATACGAGAAGGCCAATAAGAACCTTGTCGACACACTAGAAGACGAGTTTGAAGAGAGCTTTGATCTAGACGGTCCTATCGATATCCTCGATGCTGGCGCCGATGAAGCTCCTGTTATTCGCTTTGTAAACTCTATTATTTTTAGGGCCGTTAAAGAAAAAGCATCCGATATTCATATTGAGCCCTATGAGAAAGAATCAGTTTATCGCTTTCGTATCAATCGAGTCATGAACGAAATTCTAAGACAGCCTCTCAAAACTCATTCGGCCGTGGCCTCACGTATTAAAGTTATGGCCAAGCTTGATATTGCAGAAAAACGTCTTCCTCAAGATGGTCGTATTCGAATTAAAATGGCCGGAAAGGACATTGATATTCGTCTTTCGACTGTTCCTGTTCAACACGGTGAACGTATAGTTATGAGGATTCTCGAAAAAAATAATACGATCCTAAACTTGAAGTCTCTTGGATTTCACGGACAAGTTCTCGACAATCTCATTGAACTTTCACAGAGAAAGCACGGTGTTGTTTACGTTTCAGGACCAACTGGTCACGGAAAGACGACAACTCTCTTTGCTATGCTTGATGAGATCAACACTCCAGATAGAATGATTATTACTGTAGAAGATCCGGTGGAATACGAAATTCCTGGAATCTCTCAGATTCAGGTTAATTCTAGAATCGAGCTTTCCTTTGCAGTGGCCCTTCGCTCTATCCTCCGTCAAAACCCTGATGTCATCATGGTTGGGGAAACCAGAGACTTGGAGACAGCAGAAATGGCAGTTCAGGCCTCACTTACAGGTCACTTTGTTCTTTCAACAATCCACACCAACGATGCCGCCTCAGCTCCTAACCGATTGATCGACATGGGTGTTCAGCCATTCCTTATCGCCTCATCACTAGCGGCGGTTCTAGCTCAAAGACTTATTCAAACTCTTTGCCCTGATTGCAAAGAGCCTCATACAAATCTAACTGAATTTGATATGGAAATGCTTGGTGCCCACTCTGTGCCAAATGATGCCACGATTTTTAAGGCCAAAGGTTGTCCTCGTTGTAACTACAAAGGTTATAGTGGAATGACCGTTGTATCGGAGCTCTTAATGATCGATGATCATATTCGTCCACTTGTCCTAAAGAAAGCTGATGCAAGTACGATAAAAAGAGTAGCAATGAAACATGGAATGCACTCTCTTCGCCAAGATGCCCTCGTTAAAGTTTTCAGAGGTGATACATCAATTGAAGAAATGTTTAGAGCAATTAACTCAGAAGAAGTGACAGAAGAATAAGGATTAATTTTCTATGGCGATATACGCTTTTAAAGGTCTCGATAAAAAAGGGACTGATATCAAAGGAAGCATTACAGCAGAAAATTTGGGGCAAGCTAAGCAAAAAGCGAAGGCCCAAGGGATTATGCTTCTTGAAATTAAAGAAAAGAAATCTTCTTCAAAAACTCCTGGAACCATAACGTTTGGCTCAGGTGTTTCAGTAGATGATCTCTCCTTAATGACTCGTCAGCTCGCCACTCTTTTGAAGGCCAAGGTTCAAATTGTCGAGGCCCTTAGTGCACTGATTGACCAAACAGAAAGTGAAAAATTAAAACTTGTCCTCTCAGAGGTTCGCCAAAAAGTTAATGAAGGTTCTTCCCTAGCAAAGTCACTTGGTGATTACCCTAAAATCTTTGATCATATCTACGTTAATATGGTTGAGGCCGGAGAGAGTTCGGGAACTCTTGAGCTTGTTCTTTTAAGACTTGCAGAATTTACAGAGTCACAAGTAAAACTCAAAACAAAAGTAAAAGGTGCCCTCATGTATCCAGTGATCATGATGACTATCGCCTTTTTACTTTTTTTAATCATCTTTATTTTTGTTATTCCAAAAATTACTAAAATGTTTCAAAAAAAGAAAATGGAACTCCCACTACTAACTGAGGTTTGTATTGCGATTTCTGATTTTCTTATCAATTACTGGTTCATCGTTATTGCGATGCCTTTTGTCTTTTTCTATCTCTTTAAGAGATGGACAAGTAGACCAAAGGGAAAGAGAACTTGGGATGGAATCGTTTTAAAAATTCCTCAGGCGGGAAGAATTGTTTCCATGATCAATATCGCACGTTTTACCTCAACTTTAGCAACACTCCTCAATTCGGGTGTTCCGATATTAGCATCACTTAAAATTGTTTCAAATCTTGTTGGTAACGTTCACATGAAAGAAACCATTGATAAGTCCCGCGTTAGCGTTGCCGAAGGTTCAACTCTTGCTGGTCCTTTAACGCAATCGGGTTACTTCCCTCCTATGGTGACACATATGATTTCTCTTGGAGAAAAATCTGGTGAACTTGAGCCTATGCTTAAAATCGTTGCTGAAAATTATCAAGAGCAGGTAGATTCTAAGCTTAGTGGACTCACGTCAATTCTTGAACCTATAATGATTATAGTTATGGGTATAGGGGTTGCCATTGTCGTCTTTGCCGTTATCATGCCAATGATGGAACTAAACTCAATTAAATAATCCATTCATAAAGAAGGAGATTTCATGGATACTGCTAAACAAACTGCAGCGCAGACAGCGAAACATTCACAATCAGGTTTCTCTCTTATCGAGATTCTGATTGCACTTACTCTACTAGGTCTTGCAGGTACTTTTGTAGCTGGACGTATTTTTGACCAACTTCATGAAGGTCGTGTGAAATCGGCTAAAATTCAAATGAACTCTTTTTCAGGTCTTTTAAAAGACTTCAAAAGAAAATGTGGTTTCTACCCAACGTCTGAGCAAGGTCTTGATGCTCTTGTTGCTAAACCAACTTCTGGACGTGAGTGTAGAAGCTATCCAGCAAATGGTTTCGTTGAAGATGGTGAAGTACCTCTCGATCCATGGGACTCTCCATACAACTACACTTCAGATGGAAGAAGCTACAATATCTTCTCATTTGGTGGTGATGGACTTGAAGGTGGAGAAGGCGAAGATGCCGATGTTTACCTAAAGGACAAGCAATCGAACTAATTTCATGAATAAATTTGTTCAAAATAAGCAAGGGTTCACGCTCATTGAGATTCTCGTGGCCCTTGCTATCCTAGCACTTACAGCAACGATGATGATCGGTTTTTTTGATACCGACCGCGCCGAGCTAGATAAAGCGGCATCAACTCTAGAAAAAGCTGTTGCTCTTAGCGAATCTGAAGCAATTTATCGAAACTCATTTACAAGAATTTTCTTTGATTTAAAAAGCGATACTGACCTAGAATACTCAGATAACCCAGTTATTCTTTCGACGCCTCAAATCTATACTGTTCAATATGGAACAGATAGCAAGATCACGATAGATCCTGAGCTGTTTCAAATTGATGAAGATGAGGACGATGAAGAGCTTTTAGCTCTTTCAAAAAAACAAGAACAAAATTTTCAACCCCTTCCTGAGCTTGAAGAAGGTAAAGTAGAAATTGCCAGTACTGTACGCATTTTCTCTATTGGATCTTCTTTGCTAAAATCTAATGTAACGGAAGGAAAAATAGCTCTTTATACATTCCCTAATGGAGAGAAAGATGCAGGGATTATTATCCTTGGAACAACTTCCGAGCTAGTCTCCTTAACCATAGAGCCCTTCTCATCTCGTACAGAAAGAAGGTATTATGATATTAGAGGCAAACAAATAGAAGAAATTAGGGAAATTGTAGAAGGAATCTACAACGAATGGCTCAAAAAATAGAAAAACATAGATCTCAAGATGGTTATCTCATCATCGAATCATTGATGGCCCTCCTCTTAGGAGCGACCATTGCCTTAACGTTTATTTTCACTTCAACAAGTAATCTCACTAAATCTGACCGACTAAGAAAAGAGCTCCTTATGAAGTCAATCTGTGAAGAGCAAATGAATCTTCTCATAGAGAATCCTCCTCGATTTGATGAGCGCCTCACTCTAACGGCCGAAGAAACTAATTTTGAATACAAAGAAGAAAATGGCTCAGACAAATACGAAAAAACTTATAAAATAAAGACAACATATAAAAGGCTTGAAATCCCTGGTCTAGACCAAATCCAAGGAAAAGATGAGCAGAATGAAGATGAGAATGCACAGACAAACCAAAAGATTATGGAGAATGTAAAAAACAATATCAAGGAAATGATCTGGCAAGTACGAATCGAAGTTATTGATCCTGATGAACCCGAGAATATTTTCTCTCTTTCTAGCTATCTCTATAACGACAAGGCCATGGTGAAAATTGATGCACTCTAATTCATCCTCATCACAAAATGGTTTCTCTCTGTTAGAAGTCCTTGTTGGTCTTTTTCTGATTACTTTTATATCAATGGGAATGATCTCAACGATCGATACAGTCACAACAAACTTAGATACTCTTTCAGATGAAGACCCTCCTTACTATCAAGTAGAATCGTTCTTTCAAAAGATTCAACAAGACATTAATGCCATCTACACGCCACTCTATTATACAGTTGAGCAATCGAGTAAAGCTTCAAGTGATGAGAACTCTTCCTATGATCAAAGGGCCAAGGCCTATGACAATTCAGAAACTTTTCCAAAAGTAGCGCAAGACGCTAGACCAATTCCCCTATTAGATTCTCCAGAGAAAAATACACTCATTATTTATACAAGTAACCATAGGCGCGTTCTAAAAAATAGTAAGCAATCAAATTATTCTTGGATACGCTACAGTGTGACAGATATGGAAAAAAGCCCTGATGATGAGTATGAGGATAAAAATAAAGACTATAACCAACGCATTGTTAGAACCTCTATTGCAGAGAATGTCTATGCTCCTCAATTTGACTGGGATTCTCAAAAGAAAATTACACTTCTTGAAAATGTAAAACAGCTTCAATTTCTATTTTGGAAAAAAGATGAAGGTTCCATTGGTATCAAAGGAAAATTTGTCGACAATATAAAACTTCTCAATGGTAAGGCCCCAAGACTTTTCAAGGTAAAGGTTCTTTGGAGTAACCCAGGTCTAGGTCCAAGAGAATTTAATCGTGTCTTTCGCGTTCAGTGGCCAAACTTTGATACTAAGAAAGATTGGGAAGAATACCAAAAAGCACTGAAGGCCAATCAAAAAAATACGAAATCAAATAACACTCCGGCCAATGGAGGCTTCTTAGGTAATGGTCTCTCCCAAGATGAAGATGAAGAGGATAGGGGCGCAGAAGAGTAATGAAAAATACTAGAAAAAACCAAGAGGGATTTACTCTCGTTATTGTTCTTATTAGCTTAGTAACACTCACTTTCCTTTCAATGGAAATTATGACTCTCAACGAGTGGAACTCTTATAAGGGCTACAACATCGTTGATAAAGCACAAGCTAAGCTTAATGCTGAATCAGGAATTAACGTCTCGCTAGCAAAGCTTCGTGTCTACAAAGAAGCCTGGAATCTTCTTGAAAAAAACCCTTCTATTAAGAAAGTCATCCCTCCTTCAACTGCAGAGAAGATGGTAACCTACCCTTTTGTCTACCCTATACCCATACCAGATGGTGCAAATGTCATTCAAAAACAGGCCATCGGAAAGTTTGAAGAAGATTCTCTATTAAGCCCGAATTCAGGAATCACCCTTTCGATGCAATCAATTAGTGGTTTTTTGAATCCCAATCTTCTTAGGATTCCAAAAAAAGACGAGAATGAATCGGACAAAAACTCACAAAATTCGCAAGATGATGATGGTGAAAGTGATAAAGAATCTCCTCAAGTTCTCATCGAAAAGAAGTTGATCTCAACACTGGAAAGTTTGATTAAAAACAAATCAGAGACAAGCGAGAGGTTTGCAACAAAATTTGCCAATATTCGACCTACTCTTCTCATTAAAGAACTTAAATTCTTTGTTAATGAACCCGGTGATTTTAAAGATGTTGAATTAGGAGAAATTGAGCCTTTATACAGCTCTTACAATATCACCCCAAAACATGCTCCACTATCGAGCTTGGAAGAACTCCACCTTCTTCAAGGCTGGGATGATGAGCTAATTGAACTGATTAAGCCTCGCCTTTCAGTCAATGAAGTTACTTTTATTCAATTGAACAATATCACTGCAGGAGATCTCAAGGTTATTTTCCCTTCGATTACTGATGATCAAGTGAAAGAATTTTTCAAATACCGTGATGGTGATCCAGAAAAAGAGATAGAACCAAGCCCATTTAAAAATATTGAGGAATTTAAGCAGGCCCTTGTTGAGAAACTTGGAATTGTTGATTCATCAACTTTTGACAAAAGAATCAAAGAACTGAATGACGCAGGTTTAAAATTAGGTGTTGCTGGAAAGCTTTTTAAAGTGACCTCTACCGGAAAATCTAATGAAACAACTTATACTATTGAGGCGATCATTGATTTACCAGTTAAACCTAAACCAATCAGTAAAGATAATAAGAATAGTTCATCAAAAACTCAAACGAACAAAACCGACCTAGTTAATCAGGATAATGATCAAGATCAAAGTCAAACAAATAACAACTCAAACAAATCCGGAGAAGAAAAAGAAGAGGTCTTTCTCATGGAACCACGAGTCGTCGATTTGCGTGTTATTTAAATAGGAAAATTCTTTTTTTCTGGAGCTTTTTGTTCTGCTTCTGATAGAATATAGAGTATGAATATTATTACTGTTGATGCAGGAAATTACTCAGTTAAATTCTTGCACGGAAAATTAGAACAAAAGAAGCTTAACATTTTCGACAATCACGAGGTTGTTATTGAAAGTGTGCGCAGTCAATTTCCTGAAGATGCAAGTCTTGAAGAAATTCAACATACGATTATCCATCAATATATTGAACAAGCAAATTTTGATGGTCGTCTCGTTTTTCAATTTCCTTCGACGTCTCTAACGACACGTTTTCTCGATCTTCCAGTAAGTAATAAGAAAAAAGCTGATATGATGATTCCATTTCAACTCGATGAGAATCTTCCCTATCCAGTTTCAAAAGCACACTTTGCAAAATCACTTATTAAAAGAAATGGCCACTATAAATCTTCCGTCTACGTTTCAGAACTCGAGTATTTTGATACCTACTACGAAAGCTTAAAATTCCATAAAATTATCCCCGCCATTTTAACGACTGAACACTCTATAATTCAAAGCTATATTGACCTTAAGAAACTAGAAGGAAACTTTTGTATTCTTGATATTGGTCATCAAACAGCTAAGGCCTACTTTTTTAACGCACAAGATATGGTCGCCTCTCACATTAGTTTTACGGCCGGTGCCCAAATTGATGAAGTTATCAGTGAGACTTATCAAATTTCACGTGATGAAGCAGTTAACTATAAACATGAAAACTGTTTTCTTCTAACTTCTGAGCAACTTGAGCAAGTTGAAGAGGATCAAGCCGAATTTGCGAAATTAATGAGAACAACTTTCTCTGCACTTGTTCACGATATGAATCGTTGGATGCTTGGTTACCGCCTTAACTATGGTCAACCAGTAGAAAAAGTTTTCATCACAGGTGGATCTTCAAACATTACGAATATTGAGAATTTCCTTATCAGTGAACTCGGAACACCTGTAGAAGTTCTTCCACATAAGAACCTTGCAAGACAAGTTGGAGAAGACAACGCTCACAGTTTTGGACTCTCTTACATGATGTCTATGTCACAACAATCCAAGTTAAATCCAGTAAACTTTCTAACTAAAGAATACGCATCCTCAACAAGTGCAGGGATTAATCTACACTCTTCTACATTCGTTGTGAGTAGAGTTCTCGCCTTTTCACTACTGTTAATTATTCTTCTTATTGGTGAAAAGCAGATTCTTCTCAACCACACAGAACGATATCTCGATCGTGTTATTTTGAAAGAATTAAAAGATAGAAACTTAGAACTTAAGAGATCTGTTTCCTCTCTCTATAGAAAAAAACCTGAAACGGTTTATAAGCAGATCAAAAATAAAGAAAGCTCAATGAGACAAGAAATTAACTCGATCATGGCCGCAACAAAAGTTGATGCAATTTCACCATTGCTCAGTCTTTCTAATGCCGTAAGTAGAAATGATCTCATTGACCTTATAAACTTCACAAGTGATAGCTTTAGCTCTGAGGCAATCTTTAAATCAGAAGAAATCAGAGAATTAGAAGTTCTAGTCAAACAACTAGAAAAAAGTGACCTTAAAAATTTAAAACTCAATCTCAAAAAGAAGACTCTTCTTCTTGAAGTAAAGTTTGATAATTAGGAAATTTGAATGAGTGCCAAATCTAAAATTTTTAGACCAATTGATGAAGCCCTAATGAAACAGGTAGAGGCCTTTAAATCATCGCAAAGTTATCAGAAAATATCTGATGAAATGCGTTTACTCTCTGAACAGAATCAAAAGGCCATTAATTACACTCTGACAATCCTTTCAACTGTTCTTCCTCTTGTTATTGTTGGTGCTCTTGCTCTGACGAACGTTTTTCAAAAAAGCAGAATTGAAACGAAAGAGGAGCTTCTTTCATCAATTAAAAGCTACCGTAAAGGTAAGGCTGAATTTGACTCATTTTCACGTTCACTCCTTTCTCCTTATAAAGTCGTTACGAAAGAAGATTTGAGAAAAAGAATTAATGCTTTTAGCTCTCTAAGAGGGATCGATAATAAGAAAATCACAATCTCTACTTTTGAAAGTACTTTGCCATCTGGCACGATTACTAAAGTTGAAGCAACACTTGTAGTCTCAGAATTTAGTCTCAAAGATTTAAAAGAATTTCTCACGTCAATTCTTGCCAATGAGAAAATGAAAGTACAAAGCTTAAACCTCAATAGAAATGCGAAAACAGAAACAGTTCAAGGGAGTATCGAGATCATTCAATACTCTAAAAGCGGAGAATAGACGTGGAAGGTAGAGAATCTAAATTTAGCCAAATCGCACAAAATGTCTATGATCTCAAACTTGGATTCATTTTTAAGCTAAACCTAGTCGCACTATGCGTCTTCATGTTTTCTCTTTTTATTAACTTTCCTGTAAAGAAAGTCATTACTGGCCTTGTCGATTCTGCCCTAACAAGCAATAGAAATTGCCCCATGAGCTATGACAATATTAAAACAACTTTTTTCCCACTGGGAATTAAGATTGATAAGTTAAAAATTGATGGTCGATGCTTTGGGAAAAGAGGCGCTGAGATCTTTTTTCATTCGGCCACAGCGAATGTAGGCTTCCCTAGTCTTTCACCTTTTGGTCCATCTCTTCATGCACATGTTTCAAAAGACTCGACTGATTTAAAGCTTGCTATTGTTCCAAGCTTTTCAGAAACACTCATTCGACTTAAAAACTCAACAATTCACTCAGACCTTTTAAACTTAGTTATGGATAAAGGAACTCTTTTCAAAGGGATCTTTAATCTAGAGGGACGTTTTTATCTCGAGAATAATCGTCTCAACAAAGGTGACTTTCTTTTAAAGTCGACAAATTTTAAAATCAACAACACGACTGTTGAAAATTTTGAAATCCCTTCACTTGCAATTGGAAACGTTCTTCTAAAGGCCGTCGTGGCCCCGAAATCAATTGAAATTGAAAACCTGATACTTGGTAGGGATACCCCTGAATCTCCATTAAATGCTCAATTCAAAGGGACAATTAGAAGAAATCTTCTACGCTTTGAAGCGAGCTCTTACGACCTACAAGGACAATTTCGCCTTGGACAATCACTTCTTAAAAGCGTTTCTATCCTTGAGATGATCTTGCCAAAAGATAAGCAGGACAAACAAGGCTACTTTAGAGTGAAAATGAAAGGACAAATTTCAAAACCAGGAATGCCTGAATTTCTCTAAGCAAGTGACAGTTACCCAAAGAACTGGTAAATTCCCTATCGAAGTGGGGAAATTATGACAAGATCATCATTTGATATTGAAAAAGAACGCCAAATTATTGTTAATGACTTAGAAAGTCATATAAATTCTTTTGCTCCTAAACATGAGTTCAAAGAGATTTATGATTATGCCGTTCTTCCCCCAGGCAAGGCCTTTAGACCGCTTCTAACGAAGGCACTTGCAAAAGATCTGAATAAAAGCTTCGATCAAAGAGTGCTGGAAAACCTCTCTTATTTTTCAAGTGCTGTCGAAATTCATCATAGCTATACACTCGTTCACGATGATATGCCGTGCATGGACGATGATGAAACTCGAAGAGGAAAACCTGCAACACACATTAAGTACGGACAATGGAAGGCCTTATTGGCCGGAGATGGACTTCTCATCATGTCGTTTGGACTCTGCTCTAAAATAAATTCGAAGAACCTTAAAGAGGTTATGCGAATATTCAGCCATGCAACAGGACCCAAGGGTCTCATTCACGGCCAATGTCTTGATTTAAGTGAACAAATGAATGATTCTTTTTCTAATCTGATAGAAACACATAAATTAAAAACAGCAAGGCTCATTCAATTAGCACTACTAGGTGGAGCAATTCTTTCAAAAGAAGATTTATCTTTAAAAATGGCCAAAGACATCGCCAGAATTGGTTACTCACTTGGCGTAAACTTCCAGCTTCTTGATGACTTAACTGAACTTACAGAAAAAAAGTTAACTGAGCATGAATTGGCAATCAATCCGTGGCTAAGAGACGAGTCAAAAGAAAATTGTCTTAATTTTTTAAGTCGTGAGCTTAAAAGAACCAAAGAGCTTGTCAAACAATACAAGCTCGAGAACTTAGAAACTGTTCTCGAGATGTATTATATGAAGATTAGAAGTCTTTTAAACAACGATATGCAAATGGTAAGCGAACACACAAAAATGGACTTAAATCCAATTATGCTTTTGCTCGATCTCAGTGCATAACATCAGAACAGAATTTAACTTGGCCTTGGCCATCACTAATTTCTGAACGTCACGATCACTTAGAGAACGACTAGTGTGAGCCTTAGCTAAAGTTTCAGTCGAGACAACGGCCTCTTCTTTTTTAACTTCAACAAAGTCAGCCGCTTTAAATTCGTCAGAAGCAACAACTGGAGAAGGAACACCATAAGTGCGATCCATTTCCATTTTCGCTTTTTCAATCGTCATCTTTTGGTCAAAGAGTAAAACTTTCACCGAAAGAACTGCCTCAATATCTTTTTGCTCATACATTTTTTGTCCTGAGCTATTAGTTTTGGGAGCGATTTGTTCAAATTCTGTTTCCCAATACCTAAGAACGTAAGGCTTAACACCTGTGATATTACAAACTTCGTTCACTTTAAAGTGAGACTTGTTTGGAATCTCAATTGCTGTTGGCGATTGCACGAATTTCCTCCAAGAAATTAATCGAGGTCGTCACCTTCAATTGAATCGTCCGTGTTGTTCATAAAAGAACTTAAAGCACGTGGGATTCCATCTTTCGGTGCTACCGACTTATCCTCAACACCTTTGTCATCGATGCGGTGAGAATACCTGTTAGTAACGTCTTCTTTAAGGACCTGTGAAGGCTTGAACGTTAAAACACGACGAGCAGAAATCTCCATCGCATCCCCAGTTTGTGGGTTACGTCCAACTCTTGTTGCCTTGTCACGAATTGAGAAGTTTCCAAATCCTGAGATTTTTACCTTCTCTCCTCTAGCAAGAGTGTCCTTAATGATTTTAAATACGAGATCTACAAGATCAGAAGCCTCTTTCTTAGAAAATCCTGCCTCTTTGTAAACTCTTTCAACGATATCAGCCTTAGTTAGACTCATAATCTTCCTCCATGAATACCAAAGTCTAAAACCCTATATATTCATAAGGTTAGCAAACTTCTCAAAGGTTATCTATAAAAAAAATTTCTTCCGCTTTATTTAGCACTTTTTGCCGCTACTATTTCTTTGTTTTCTTCTTAACGACTTTCTTTTTTTGCCCTTTTTCCATTTTCTTAATGAGATTCATTTTGTCCTTATCGCGCTTTCTAATCCACTCAGAGAGCTTTGAGCTAACATCTTTTAGTTCTTCAATAAGCTTTTTCTCAATGAGTTTTTTCGACTTGGCAATTCTTGAATATTCTTTAAGTTTTGCTTTATCGTCTTTGACCATTAACTGCCTTTTGGCAACTTCTTCCTTAGTCATACGGTAAATAGGCATATCGGCTAAATAGTCCGAATAAACATATTTCTTCTTTGAGAGGTACTCAACAAAGGTCTTTCTGTTTTTCGACTTTGTTGCCGTCTCGTATTCTTTATTCTTAATAAATTTAATGATCTCATTATTTTGAGTAATTTTATCTTCTAAATCCTTACATCTGAGCTCATAACGTCTTTTTACAACTTTCAATCTCTCGTTTGTAAAGATTTCGATAATCTCTTCAGGGCGATCGAAGATCCTAACCCCTCGTTCAGAAATAAGAGTATAGTTAGGAACAAGTGATGAAGCTGTCCCCATCTCCTTTTGAACTTCTGCAAGTGTTGGGTTTTGACCACGCTTAAAGAGAAGTTCGATCTTAATTTCGTTATCAACAGATGAATCGATAAAGTCTTTAATAAAATCTTTTTCGATATACTTTGCTAAATAACGATAAATTTTCTGAGCGTCATATCCACGAGGAAGTTCAGTTATAAATATTTTATCACCAATCTTTTCAAATTTCATATTGAAAAGAAAACGATTTTTCCCATCGCTTTCAATGTCCATCGAATAACTATGAACATAAGGTTTAATCTTCTTTGCTTTGCCTTTCTCAATCATCTGGATCATAGAAGCTACAATATCTTTGTGATTAAAGCTTGGAATGACAGAAGAGAAACCTGTACCAATCCCCTCAGCTCCATTTAAAAGCATGAGTGGAAGTTTTGGAAGAAGGCCAACTGGCTCCATGACCTTTTCATCATAGTTTGGCGCCATTTCAACTTGGTTCATATCATCGAAAAGAAGAATCTTGGCAACTTCACCTAGCTTACATTCAATATACCTTGAAGCAGCTGGTTGAGTTTCCATTCTCTCTCCGAAATATCCCTTCTTATCAATAAGAGGATAATTGTTTGAGAAAGTATAATCCTGGGCCATATTAACAATGGCCGACTCAACAGAGGCGGGACCATGTGGGTGAAGCGTGAGAACAAGACCAGTGGCAGAAGAAACTTTCATAAGCCCTTTTGACTGATTTTTCCAAAGAGTAAAAAGAATTCTTCTTTGCCCAGGTTTTAAACCATCTTGAAGATATGGAATCGCACGATCCATAAGTGTATAGATCTGATAAGTTCTATACTCTTCTTTAACAATTTCCTGTAGTGGCACCGACTCAAGGGCGTGTAAATATCTTTCTTCCATGAACTGTTATCCTTTAAACGTAATCGATCATCTCAGCTATTGATTTCTTTGGCGAAGCCTTTTTCTTGGCCGCCTTCTTCGTAACTTTCTTCGTAACTTTCTTTTTCGTAACTTTCTTCGTCGCTTTCTTTGCGGCTTTCTTCTTCTTAACAGAAGAAGTCTTAACAGAAGAAGTCTTAACAGAAGAAGTTGCTACTTTTTTAGCGGCCTTCTTCTCAACCTTCTTAATTGTCTTCTTTTGCGAAGAAGTTTCTTCTTTCTTTGTTACTTCTTTTTTTGCTTTAGACTTTTTATCATATGATTTTTGTCTCTCTGCAGAGCGAGAGACCGTAACATCAGAACTCTCTTGATCGATGAGAAGTTCTTTTCGAAGGCTCGTATCTTTTCCAAAGCACACATTGAGCATTTCTTTGGCGCGGCTCATTTGATCAATAGAGATCTTTGTATAATTCTCTCTATTCATAACGTGTTTCCAGGCCTCAGGCGACATCTCACCTAGTCCCTTATTTCGCTGAACTTCTTTAATTTTTAATTTTGTCACTTTTTTGAAGTCTTCTAGCTGACCTGGTGTTTCGAAGAACTTAACACCTTTATCAGTGATAACTTCAAAGAGAGGAGCTTTCGCTAACTGAATGGCCCCTTGCTCGAAAAGCTCTGGCCAAAACTGAAAGAAAAAGTTCGTTAAAAGAGTGTTAATATGTCCACCGTCGACATCTGAGTCGGCAAGAAAGACAATTTTTGAATAGCGAAGATCATCAATCTCAGCTTTTTGACCAAGAACAAGACCAACACTGGCCATGATATCGAGAAATTCTTGGTTATTTAGAATATCTTTGATCCCAGCTTGGGCAACGTTCATCGGCTTCCCTTTCAAGGCGATACCACCCTGATAGAGTTTATTTCTGGCCGAACGTAGACCACCAATGGCCGAGTCCCCTTCACAAATAAATAGTGAACACAATTCACGATGCTTTCTTTCGTTGGCATCAAGTAGTTTTTCAACTCTTTGTTTCTTTTGTTTTTTGGCCTTTTTCGAAGCTTCTTTTAAGGCCTGATATTTATGGCGAGACTTAGCTCTTTCTAAAACAACTTCGAGATATTCCTTATTCTTTCTGAGAAATTTATCGACATTCTTTTCCATAAAATTCTCGATCCCTTTTTCAAGCTGAAGATCACGAACAAGCTTACGCTTTGTTTGCGACTCAAACCTTGGGTTTGGCATCGTAATTCCTAAAATAAATGTCAGACCAGAGAGGATATCATTATCTACAACTGAACACTTTTCTTTCTTGGCGGCTCTTTCAAGCTTGGCCTTAATGGCGTTGATAAAAATTCTCTTCACACGATCGTGGTGAAAACCACCGTCATATGTTGGAGTGGAGTTCACAAAAGAGATAAATTTCTCTCTTTCTTCAGAAGACTTATCAATACAAAAAGAGAGGGACATATCAATTTTCCCTTTAACTTTTTTCCCTTTTGTATTGGTTGTTTCATAAACATAATCAAAATCACCAAAGTGCTGCGCCGTAGCTTCATCAACTCTTTGAGCAAGCTCGAATAGACCTTTTTTAAAGTGATACTTCTCTTTATTGAAATAGAAGGCGAGACCAGGATTATTGTAAGCAAGATCAATGATACGCTTTCTTAGAAGCTCCTCATCGATCACATTATTTTTATAAACTTCTTTTGATAGAACAACTTCAACACGAACACCTGAGTGGCCTTTAAATGGTTTTGGCTTTGTTTTTTTCGCCTTTAATGCTCCATCTTCAAAAGTCCAAGTTTGCTCTTTTTTAGAGTTATAATGTCTGATTCTCGCCTTAAAAAGATCGGCCGTTAAGCAAGTGGCCGCTGCTCCAAGCCCATTTTGACCAAGAGTTCTATGGAGAAATCCCTTCTCATCAACCTCTTCATCTTTAAACTTAGAACCAGTTCTAAATTCAGAATAAACTTGCTTGGCCTTCTCATAAGGAAAACCAATCCCGTTATCTTCAATGGCAACAGTTTTCTTATCTTCAGAAAGATAGGTGTGAACTTCCGTGACGTGTCCACGATAATATTCATCAATACAGTTATCGAGAATCTCTTCAATGGCCTTACTTTTGGCCTGATGAAATTGAACCGTTTTAAAGACAACCCCTGAGTCGTCATAAACATACGTATCAAGTTCTTCCACATCGTTACTTCCAAAAACGAGTGTGATTCGGTTACGACAGTGCCAACGCTGATCTTTACTCTCAATGACAGCGTCTTTTGTGCGACCTTTTCTTTTGACTGATTCGATATTGGCCATCCGTGCATTCCCCTCTTGGCGAGTTTAAGCTAAAATCCTTTTGTAACATCCATGGTATTAGGCCATAAAGGTAGTGAAAAGAGACAATGCGTTATCTGACTAATATTACGAGCTTTTTTATAGTTATTTTGTTTAATTCCAACATTTTGGCTTCTGAACTCAATAAACTTCCTTTTAAAGACAGCATTGTGACGCGCATCAAAAATGGGCAAATCTATCGAAAGACAACAATAAGAACTATTGAAGAAAAAGGAAATCGTTTACAAGAGTTAGACTTTTCCATTTCAGGTCTACACCCAAACTCATGCCACACTGCACTGGCAAAACTCTCCCAATACGAAAATTATCACGAGTATCTCGACTTCATTAAAAAAAGCCAATATAGCGAAAAAACAAATCGAGTTCGTTTTTTCATGCAATCGGCGATACTGCCCTTCAACATGATTCTCGATTTTAAAATCCCAAGAATTACCAAAAAAGGCAGCTACCCCTTTAGCTTTGACAAAGGGTTCTTAAAAGAACTCAAAGGAACCATACACGTTTATCAAGGCCCTCACAATCGCTGTCTCTTTTATAGTGAAGCAAAATGGAAGGGAAAGCACACGGGAATTCCCAATATGGTTTTTGAATTATTTGCTAACACACTCTCTGAGAAGTCGATGGAGATCCTCTTTCGAATCTCGAGGTTAATTTAATCATAACTTGTAATATGGCCAAGCATGAACTATAAAACATCAATGCTTCGAATTGATCGGTACTACGATCAATCGCACCAACAAAGCAATTGACCATAGGATAAGTTTGAAAGTTTTAAGAATCAGCGCAAGTGACACTCACAATATTCGCAAGCAAGTGCTTGCTCCTCACCTTCCTTTAGAAAAATGTGTTTTCGAAGGAGATGAAGAGGAACAAACATTTCACCTCGGCGCCTTCGTCGATGGAAAGCTTGTCAGTATCGCTTCATTTTTCTACCACAAAAACGACACATTCGAAGAAGAGAACCAATTCCAACTAAGAGGAATGGCCACTTTGGAAGAACATCGTGGAAAAGGACTTTCAAGTGAGTTGCTTAAAGTTGCCTTTCCAGTAATTAAACAGAACTTTTGTAATCTCGTTTGGTGTGATGCGAGAACAAGTGCTCAAGGGTTTTACCAGCAAGTAGGCTTTGAAAAAACAGGTGAAGTTTTCAATGTCGAAGATATTGGTGAACACATCCTCATGTATAAGAACTTATAAATTGAGTCTCTTTTTTCTCGTATAACAATATGTTTTAATTCTCGCTCGATAGATATTGTCGAGTTGATTATCAAAGCAAACCTTTTGATCTTTAAAGTCTTTTAGCGGAGCACAGCTCAAGTGACGGCTTTTAAGCTCTCTCATTTCCAATCTCTTTGACTTGCACAGTTCAAAAGAATCTTTATCCACACAAATAAAGCTCTTTTTCTTACAATCATAAATTAGAAATTGGCCTCTTCGATACTCACTCGAAATCTTTGGCTCATTTTCAAAGCGAAAAAAGGCATCAATCTGCTCTTTTGTTTCATACTTATTTTCTTTAGAGTCACGAGAGTGCTTTTGTTCGATAGACAAACATGGAAAAGTGATAAGAAAGGCCGTAAGAATTAAAAGTCGCAAGTACTTACCCCTAGTCGGAAGCGAAGTTTTTCAGTATATTATCCCCTATTGTATCAAAGAATCCCCTTGAAAAAACACTAAGGAAGATTATGGCCATTTTACATAACCCACTTTTAAATCTCGTTAGCGAAAAGATTTTTAACGCACTGGAAGAACTCTACCCTGAACACGGACTGACTCAACAGAAAGTTTATGATCTCATTTCGATTCCGCCGAACTTAAAAATGGGACAATTTGCCTTTCCATGTTTTCCATTAGCAAAGGCCCTTAAAAAAGGTCCGCCACAAATTTCAGGGGAAATTGCGGCAAAAATAGAGACTTCAACTTTTATTGAAGCTGTGAATCCAACAGGGCCATATCTCAATTTTAAATTATCAAATGAAGCCTTTGGTGCTCTTGTCGTAAAAGATATTCTCTCGGGAGAATTCTTTAAAAAAGATCTCACTGATGAGCGTCCTAAAACGATGATTGAATACTCGCAACCCAATACACACAAAGAGCTTCACGTAGGACATATGAGAAACCTCTGTCTTGGAAATGCCCTTGTTCGTATTAAGCGCTATTGTAACCAAGAAGTTATCGCCACAACCTACCCAGGAGATTCTGGGACACACGTTGCAAAATGTCTTTGGTATCTAAAAAAACACGTTAAACAAGAGGATATCCCATCTGAAAATAAGGGGGCATGGTTAGGTAAGATTTATTCCACGGCCAACCTTCTACTTGAAGATGAGAAAGGGACAGATAAAGAAGATCAAAATAGAGCTGAGCTCACGGCCATTTTAAAAGAGCTTGAGGCTGAAAGTGGTGAATACTTTGATCTTTGGCAAGAGACAAAGAAATGGTCTCTTGAACTTATGAATCAAGCTTACTCTTGGGCAGATGTTGATTTTGATCGCTGGTTTTTTGAATCGGAAGTGGATCGCCCTTCCCTTCAAACGGCCAAAAGATTGTATGAAGAGGGTCATCTCACAAAAGACGATGGTGCCATTGGAATGGATCTGAGTGAAGAGAAACTTGGATTTTGTATTCTCATTAAATCCGATGGTAACGGACTCTATTCGACAAAAGACGTAGAGCTGGCCATTAAGAAATTTACTGAATTTGGAATCAAGAAAAATATCTATATCGTTGATGATCGCCAGAGCTTTCACTTCAAACAAGTTTTTAAAGTTCTAGAGAAAATTGGCTTTGAAGAGGCCAAAGACTGCTATCATCTCCCTTACGATGTTGTTGAACTGCCAGATGGGGCCATGAGTTCGAGAAAGGGAAATATCGTTCCACTCATGGAGCTCATTTCTAAAATGGAATCGACAATCAAAGAGAATTATCTCGAAAGCTACCGCGGAGATTGGTCAGATGAAGAGATCGAATCAACGGCTAAAATTATCGCCAACGGTGCCATTAAATATGGAATGATTCGTGTAGATAATAACAGAAAAATTGTTTTTGATATGCAAGAATGGCTTAAACTTGATGGCGACACAGGTCCTTATCTTCAATATGTTTATGCTAGGGTCAATTCACTTGTTAAAAAGATTGATCTAGAAATCCCTGAAGATATCGCTTGGAATAAACTTTCTAAAGACCAAGAAGTTGCCCTACTTTTAAAGCTTCAGTCATTTAATGATATCGCTTTAAAATGTCATGAACAGAATAAAACAATTCATCTAACAAGCTACCTTTTTGAACTTGGGAAGCTCTATAATAGCTTCTACGCTGAGTGCCCAATAAACAAAGAAGAAGATCAGCAGATAAAAGTTGCAAGGCTCGCCCTTTCAAAGGCCGTTGCTTCAACAATTGAAATGGGTCTTTCTATCCTTGGGATTCAATCTCCAAGTAGAATGTAGCAACAATAGTTTGACACTTCAAACCAACTTAATTATCTTGTGTTCCTCTTACTTACACACACCACTTATTAAGAGGAACACAAGAGGATTCTGATGAACGGTTCATTTCTTTTAGTTTTCTTTTCTCTCATCTCTCTAAACATCCAGGCCAGCGACCTCGATCTTGAACTTCAAAATTATATTGAGAAATTTAATTATCAGGCCCTAGGTGATCCAGCTGAATCAACAGAGGGGGAAGTGAAACTTGGAGCAGCACTCTTTTTTGAAAATGCCCTTTCAGGAAATCACAATATCAACTGCGCCACTTGCCACGCGGTAAGTGAGGGACTAGGTGATGGCCTTCCACTCTCCCTTGGTGTTGGACTTACTTTCAATGGAAAAGTTCGCGTAAAATCTGATGGAGAAATTCTTCCACGAAATGCTCCCCATCTTTTCAATGTTGGTTTTGACGAACAGGCCTTCATGTTTTGGGATGGTAGAGTCTCTTACAATGAAAGTGAAGACTTCTTCGAAACGCCGAATGCGAATATCAGTGGAAAAGATCCAATAGAAAATAAAATTAAAATGGCCCTCACACACGCCAACTCAGCACAGGCCCTCTTTCCAATTCTCTCCCATGAAGAAATGCTTGGAAAGCCTGGCTCTAACCCTATAGCCGATCTCAAAACAGATGAGCAAAAATGGCAGGCCCTAGTGGAAAGACTTCTCTATGGACCAAGTGCAAGTTTCTACCAAAAAATGTTTGAAAAGGCCTTTCCTGATACAAAAGTTGAAGAAATCAATATTGGTCATGTTGCCGAAGCGATCTATGCTTTTGAAAAACATGCCTTTGTCATTAACGACACACCATGGGATCGTTATCTACGTGGACAAAAAAGTGCTCTTAGCGACAAACAAAAACGTGGGGCAATTATTTTTAGTGAGAGAGCTCGATGTGCAGAGTGCCACAATGGTCCTCACCTATCAAATTTTGAATTTAAAAATATTGCCATCCCACCTATTGGACCAGGAAAGAGCGCCAATAAACAAGACTATGGCCGCTACTATGTCACAAAGAGCCAAGAGGACAAATTCAAATTTAAAGTTCCGGCCCTTCGTAACGTTGCTCTAACAGCTCCCTATATGCACAATGGTGCCTTTGTCTACTTAAGTGAAGTTATCGATCACTATGATCATGTTCGCCACTCATTCATGCATTACTCGACAAGTAATATTAACCGAAAATTTCGCTATAGCTATCAAGGTGATATTGAGAGAGTTTTTGTAAGAGAGGAAGTCATCTCTATGTTTGAGAACCTCGATGAATTCGTCTGGCCTCCGCTCTTTTTAACTCCAGAAGAAAAAAGTGATTTATTAGAATTTTTAGAAAAATCACTCACTCAGAAAAAGCCAACATTCTATCGTCCGTGGTAAAATAAAAAAGGCCCTCTTATAAGGGCCTTTTGTTTTAAAAATTAAATACGTCTTTTATCGATTCCATAAGCGTTCTTCCCGTCTCACTAACTGAGCGAGTTGCCGTTCTAGGCTGAAGAACATGGCCCATGATATCGTACTCTCTTTGATCGAGAACAGAGGGTTCCTCTTCTAAACACTTTGATTCGACTTCACTAATTTGGAAACGATCTTTTCTAAAATAATTATTCATACAAGTATACTCCCTCTCATTATCAACAGCACCAAAAGCAATGATCGCCGTATAAAAAGGAGTGCTATTATATTTTCTCATAAATTGCGCCTGTAAATTGAGCGCATAACGACTTTCAACTCCAGAGCAAGCCTTTAGAGCGCCGGAACGAACACTTGTACTACTCAACAAACGATAGGCACACTCAAAGTTCTCAGTAGTATTAAGATCAAGACAAGCATCAAAAAGGTCATCATTTTGCTCGAAGCCACGCGCTTCCATATAATCTAGACAAGCAGTACTTGGTGCAACCAGACCACGAGCGACTTTTTCAAGAGGGCTTCCCGTCTTTTCGACATAATAGTCTTTAACGGAATCTAAAACTCCGGCCTGGGCCCCAAGGTTAAAGACAATGGCAAATGTTAGTACTACTATTTTCATTTTTGTTTCCTACTTTAATAAAATACTTTCATTCATTTTTAATTCTTTAGAATCAAGAATAAAAAATTCATTGATTAAAAGTGCCTTATAAAGATCTTGATTCATTTTCTTAATCGCTGTTTTTAATCTCTTTTCGTGAGCACTAGAATATTCAACTTCATAAAATGCTAGGATCAATTCATCAACGGACCTGGTACTTTCATCTTTAAAAAGAGAAAAGAGGATTTTCATCAGTGGTCTTCTCTTGAAATCTAAGATCATCCCTTTGTGAGCAATTTTGCTATTGCTTCTATCGATTTCAACAATGTGTTTTTCATTGTCATCGAGAACCACAAGAGCTTGCCAATAAGCACGATCTTTTGCTCTTAGCGTTTCCATTAAAAATTCAAATTGACCCATGAGAACACTTGTCCCATTAGAGCGTTGAATAGAAATGGTCATGAGCTTTAAAATTTGAGCAAGAGGAAGGTCTTTACTAATTCTAGCAAAGAGTACACTTTCGCCATTAATGATTTTCACTAGAGATTTCTCAAATTCAAACTGAGAGTTCTCAATAGTTTTTGATAGATCTTTATGAACAATCTCTCCTCGTCGAAGTCTTGCTTCGATTAGTTCAATTGCAATTTTTCGCTTTTCATCTTCATTTAACTGAAGTTCGCCTAGATAGCGAATGGCCTCATCTTTATTTTCGAGAGCATCGATGGCAACAACAAGTGAGCGCTGGATTTCTGCATCTCTTTTAATATCTTGATCACCGCGAATGAGTCGACGAAGAGATTGAAGATTCTCTCTTGCATGATCTAACTGGGAAAAGGAAACTTGAATACGCAAAACTTGCGCTAAAATATGAGGACGATAGAAGGCTCCATCATCGAGATCATGAAGGTCTTCTAAAACTCTTTCATGTAACTTCATGGCCTTTTCAATGTTTCCAAGCTCTTCAAAAAAATGTCCTAGACGAATTGTCGTCTCAATAAGTGTTTCAGGACCAAAGTCGAGATAATTGTCTCTATATTCTTGCTCTAGTCGTGCGACAGTTTCTTCAAATTCAAAATAATCTTTTTTCAAATACTGGGCATAGGCCATATCACAAAGAAGACCAACATGCTCACCATGATTATTCATTGCTTTATCAAGAAGATGAATACAACGATCAAGTTCACCTTTAAAGAAGTGAATTTTACTTCTCAGTTGTTCTTTAAATCGTCTGTCTGAAGGTGCGATCCTTTTTAATTGTTCTAATAATGTTTCAGCATTTGGTAAGTCTCGCTGATTAATGAGTTGGTTAACTTCTAGTAGTGAATTGTGACTTCTTTCAAAGTGAGGAAGTGAACTCATTGGGCCTCCAGTTTCATCATTCATAGGTACGCCCTATAAGAATGCAAAGAGAGTGCCGGCCAAAGGTCCAATAAATTTGAGTAGTTACTATAGGATAATCGTCCATTTTTTAGACGGCCGACAATTTGTTTACAGTGCGAAATAGTAGAGGTGAAAGAGAGGGAGTGAAGACGAGAAAAAGAAAAAGGCCCTTAAAAAGGGCCCTCGAATTATTTAATTTTATACTTACAATCCACTCGTACAAAGCTAATTTGCCCAAGAACTTCGAGAAGATTACTAGAGTAATTCCACTTGGCCACATCAACTTTTAACGAAGCAATGATCTTGCCTTTGCCCTCTAAACTTTGACCTGCACTAATTCCCTCAGGCAGAGTAAGCTTCTTAACAACAGAGTTAGAAAGAAGTTTCCAAAGTTTATTTTCAGAGTGAAGAGAATAGTCTTCAGAATTTGTATCAATAATTACCTTGAAAGTGTCTTCGTAGACGTAATTTGTAGCATAAGATGCTTGGTAGCACTTATCTAGTATCGTTTGTCCAAAAGCAGTTGAACACAATAGAAATAACAGAGCTGTTGTTAGCTTTTTCATCAAGACCTCAAGTTTTATCTTTTCTAAGGCCCACTTCTAACAACATTGAAGCTTTGAGTCACGCAAAAAACAAAAACCAGCTAATTTCTACCATGAAAGAGTTCAACAAAATATGTGATCACCGGAATAAGCAGTGCAAAGCTCAACAATGCACCGTAAAGCTTTAATTTTGCATAGCTTTTTAAAAGCTTAAAACACTCTGGAACAAGAAGATAAGAGAGCATTCCTAGAGTCAGTCCCATGGCATGGGCCATATTTGCCATCCTCATATCCATAATATTGAGAAGACCTAAAAAGAACCAGGCGATCATCAAGATAGCATCTTGCTTGGGAAGACCAAATTCAAATTTATCATCTATAAGTCTTTGAACCCAAAGACGTCCTAAAAGAGCATAAACGACACCTGACAGTCCTCCAAAGAGAGGGCCACTAATATAGTATTGCCCAAGGTTGGAGCCAAGTGAAATGAGAATGACAAAGAGAACAAGATACAGTGGGCCCTTAGTGCTCTCCACAACCTTTCCAAGATCTTTCCACCAAAGAAGGTTGAAGATAACGTGCATCCATCCAAAATGCAGAAAACTTGGAGTTACAAGGCGCCAGAATTCACCATTGGTAATTTCCAATAAACCTGCATTTTGAAGATTTGTTATGAGAAAAAGTCGATACACATTTTCACTGCCCATGACCTTCCAGCTAAAGAATACCACTGCACAAAGGACCAAAACGACAAGAGTCACTGGACCCATTGAAAGAGAGCGCATAGCAAGCCACTCTTTTGGCATTTCCTTAGGTCTTGGACTGCCAAGTCCTGTCATCAGACAAAAGACTTCAATGGCCCTTTCTCTATCGCTCTCATTAGCAATATAAAGACCAAAAATTTCACCGTGATCAGGAATGATTTCACGCTGACAAGAGGCGCTAACTGACTGATTTCTTAGCTCTTCAACAATTTTCCTTGCGAGCTCTCCGTCCTTTAATTCGGCGATTTTAACGTCCATGGACATTCCTTCCTGCTAGAATAGAAACACGTTTAAAGGCTATCATAGAATTGCCGATAAGTATGTAGAAGTTAGTTCAAAAGCGTAGGAGGTCACTATGGCAAATTATAAAAATCTCATCGATCAAAGAGTTGCTACTCTTATGGAAACAAAAAATATCGAACACGAGATGAACCTACTTTTCGATCTACAAAAAGAGCAGACTCCTTTTTACAATAGTGAAACAATCGAATCACTCGTCTATCTTGGAATCATTAAAACATACAATGATAGAGCTCTCGATTTTCTTTGGTACACATACCAAAATGAGATGCACCAAACATCTCACGTTCAAACAAGCTATAAAAAAGCAGCTTAATTATTTTCGAAATGGCATTTTTAATAGATTAAAAAGAGGAAGAGTTTCCTCTTTTTTTTCGAACTCTTTCAATCCAATTTTCAATTGTTCTTGTTCTTTGAAATCTACCGATTCGTAAGTTTTAAAGAGATAGTCCCAAAAAGAAAAACAAAAACCATAGTTACGATCGTGCCTGAGTCTATTTTCACAGTGGTGGCTTCTATGAAAGTCTGGTGTAACAAAGAAAAGACGTATCACTTGATCGATTTTCTTTGGCAGATAAAGATTAGAATGATTAAAAATAGCACTAGAGCTTAAAATTACTTCAAACCAAAAGATCGTCGTTGATGAGTATCCCATAAGAACAATCAAGGCCATTTTATAAAGACTTGATCCATAGATTTCTAAAGGATGAAAGCGAAGGGCACTAGTACTGTCTAACTCTCTATCTGCATGGTGAACGCGATGAATGCGCCAAATAAAAGCAACTCGATGTGAGAGGACATGTTGAAAATAAATAAAGAAATCTAAACTAATTAATCCTATAACAAAGCTCACATGAGAATCAATTTGACCTAAAAGCTGTAATGACCACACTTTGTCTTGTTCTACGAGAAGAGCAAGCCCATAGGGAGCAAAGGGGAGCAAATGCTTTACGAGAAAATTTCCTATAAAAACGAGAGAGAGATTTGAAAAAACTCTATGCCACTTTTCTTTTTTAAAATAGATCGCCTCTCTTCTTTTAAAGATGTGCTCTAATATGAAAAAAAGAGCGAGAGTGAAAAGAAAAATAATTGGTCTTAATGATAATTCATTCATTACTCAATATAATATATGCCTTGAAAGTTTTTGTCTTTACTCACAATGCCTTTTGCAGTCTCTTCTAACATATCTCTTTGTACAGCATTCAAATTACCTTTAACAATTAAAGAGACTTTGGCCGGACCACGGTCATTTGGAACAAAGTCAACTCCAATAGAGAGATTTTCTGAAATATCTTTTCCAAGAGAGTCCCTGCGATTAATAACCTTTCTAAGATCTTTCTCTACAGTTTCAGCTTCAACAATGAAGCTCGACTTTTGTGAAATAGGAATATCTTTACCAGAAGCAAATTTCTTTGGGACAAAGGTCACTCGAAAACCACTAGGGTTCTGTTTCGATACACGCGACATAAAATCAACTTTCTTTTGCGCATTCCATTCTTGCTTGGGAAAATAAACCCCGTCATCTCCAGAAAAATGGGCCTTTGCCTTTGAACCATCGATCTCACCAATACTTTCATTGAGAAATCTCTTATCCATATTGAGATTCTTTGTAACCGTTTCCACCTGATCCCAAATACCAACGATGACTTCATCAGTAGGCTTAGTTTGTCTCTTTTTTCCTTGATCCATAATTGCATTCATGGCCGCATGAGCGTTCTTACTACCAACGCCAGCAAAATCCACCGAAATAATCCCCTCTTTGGCCTCATTATAGGGAATGAAGTTTCGATCGCGAATATAAACAGGCGGAGAGAGAGCATCTGTTCGCTTGAAACTATCTACTAAAAGCTCAATTTCTCGCTGTTCAAATGTCGTATTAAAAGTCGATTCAAACTTTTCTTTCAACCTTTCTAAATATACTGAATCGAGCTCGATTGGATTTTTCTTAGTCTTTCTTAGAATTTCAATCGTAAGCGTCGAAGGAACAGCACGCTGCCCTCCATTTAATTTCAAGACTCCATTGTCTCTAAACTCTTTTCGAACACCAAGTTCAGATAAATTGTCCTGAATCTTTTTAATACTCTGTGCAATGTCCCCATCAACTTTTGAGTAATTAACAAATTCACCAACATTTTTTGATCCTGCATCTCTGGCCTTTCTGGCCGCAAGATTGGCCTTCGCCGAGCTCTCTCCCACACCGGCCATAAACCACTTTCCACTATTTCCAGTAGAACCTTGGTTCGCCTTCCATAGGAGATTGAAAGACTGTGAGTCAATTTCAGTTAAAAACTCTTTATAGGCAGATTCATATGCTTCTTTAATTTTCTTTTCGACCTCAGAGTTCTTTTTCCCTTTAGTATCAAAGCGAAGACGAACTCCTTTATAGTCTTCATACTCCCCTTTAATAAGCGGAGCTATATCTGGATTTTCTCGCATCGACTTAAAAAGCTTATCTTTAAAAGAGTTAGAAATTGAATCGACTAGCCTCTTGTCTTCAATCATAAAATCATTCATATCTTTTAAAACAGCATTTTCCACATCGAGATAGAGGACATCTTTTGACGATTGTTGAACATCTTCATCAAGAAAACGCATATACTCTCTATTGTCTGCCTTGAAATCAACACTGGCATACTCTTCTTTGTATTTAAGTGCTTGGTCAGAATGTTTTAAGAGCTCACGCTCTTTTGAAAGAAGGCCTATCGTCTTAGAACTAAATTGATCGTTTATTGCTTGGAGAAACTTCTCACAGCTCACCGCATGATTGGAAAGGCCAAATATGAGTGAAGTAAAAACAAGAAAACTTAACAGTATATTTTTCATGGTAGATCTCTTATCGACCTAGTTTACCACTTTCTTAATATTTAAATAAATTCGGATATTTATAAATTAACCACTAGAAATACGTCTTTTTTTGCCGTATATTCATGCTATAGTAGGGAAAAATAGGTTTATTTTTGACCTATTTCAAGGTATACGGGTCTAAACATTTGAAAATTTTAAAGATCCTATGAAGCTTGGTGGCCAAGATGCTTAAGGTTAATAAGAAAATAGAATACGCCCTAATGGCGTTAAAATTTATAGCGACAAGAGAAGATGGCAAATTAACATCTGCCAGAGAGATTTGTGACAAATTTCATACGCCTTTCGATACCACTGCCAAAGTGATGCAAACGATGAATTCCAATGAAATTTTAACTTCAGTTAAAGGTATTAAAGGTGGCTACTCACTTAACAAAGACCTTGAGACCGTTACATTCATGGACCTTGTTCGCATGATCGAAGGAAAGGAATCACAGAGTATTTGCCAATCAAAAAGTGGACTTTGCGAGTTTCTTGGAACCTGCAATATCTCTGCTCCAATGCAAAAGCTCTATGAAAAGGTAAATGGTTATCTAGAAGAGTTAACTCTTAAAGAACTTCTTTTAGACGAACCACAAATTTTAGAACAAATGATCAATCAAAGTGAGATAAATGTATGAGTACAGAAGATTTAACGGCCAGTGAATACAAGTATGGCTTTTATACTGACATTGAAACTGAAGAGTTTCCAAAAGGTCTAAACGAGGACATCATTCGCCTTCTTTCACAGAAAAAGGAAGAGCCAGAATGGCTTCTTGAATACCGTCTAAAAGCATTTCGTCATTGGCTAAAAATGAAAGCTCCAAACTGGGCGAAACTTGATATTCCTGAAATTGATTTTCAGGCCCTCTACTACTACGCGGCTCCAAAGAGAAAAGAAGATGCTCCAAAGAGTCTTGATGAAATTGATCCAGAACTTCTTGCGACATTTGAAAAGCTTGGAATTCCTCTCACTGAACAAAAGAGAATTACAGGTGTTGCTGTCGATGCTGTCTTTGACTCTGTTTCTGTTGCAACGACTTACAAAGAAGATCTTGAAAAAGTTGGAGTTATCTTTTGCTCAATCTCAGAAGCGGTAAAAGAGTATCCAGAACTTGTAAAAAAATATCTAGGAACAGTTGTTCCTTACGCTGATAACTTTTATGCGGCCCTAAACGCTGCTGTTTTCTCTGATGGATCTTTTGTCTACATTCCTGAAGGTGTAACTTGTCCAATGGACCTATCTACCTATTTTAGAATTAATGCAAAAGAGACAGGACAGTTTGAAAGAACACTTATTGTTGCCGACAAAGGCTCTTTCGTAAACTATCTCGAAGGATGTACAGCTCCACAAAGAGACGAAAATCAACTACACGCGGCCATTGTTGAAATTGTAGCCCTTGATAATTCAGAAGTACGCTATTCTACTGTTCAAAACTGGTATGCCGGTGACAGAGAAGGAAAAGGTGGAATTTACAACTTTGTTACAAAGCGTGGTAATTGCCTTGGTGTGAACTCTAAAATCTCATGGACTCAAGTTGAAGCTGGATCGGCCATTACTTGGAAATACCCAAGCTGTAACCTTATTGGCGATAACTCACAAGGTGCCTTCTACTCTGTCGCTCTCACTAATAATAAAATGCAAGCTGACACTGGTACCAAGATGATTCACATTGGGAAGAATACCAAATCAACAATCATCTCAAAGGGAATCTCAGCAGAGGAAAGTGAAAATAACTACCGTGGTCTTGTTAAGGTTATGCCTTCTGCAACAGGAGCTAGAAACTACTCTCAGTGTGATTCAATGCTCGTTGGAGATAAGTGCTCGGCCAATACTTTTCCTTATATCGATGTAAAAAATAATACAGCAACTGTAGAGCACGAGGCCTCCACAGCGAAGATAAGTGAAGAGCAACTTTTCTATCTTCAGTCTCGTGGACTTGATATGGAAAAGTGTATCTCAATGATCGTTAACGGATTTTGCTCGGATGTTTTCAAAGAACTTCCACTCGAATTCTCTGTTGAAGCGGTCAAACTTATTGAAATGAAATTAGAAAACTCAATTGGATAAAATATTAAGGATATAACAATGATTGAAATTAAAAACCTACACGCGAAAGTTACAGACTCAGATAATAATGAAAAAGAAATTCTCAGAGGGATTAATCTAACAATTAAGCCAGGAGAAATTCACGCAATCATGGGGCCAAATGGTTCAGGAAAAAGTACGCTTTCAAAAGTTATCGCTGGTCACCCTGCATTTGAGATCTCAGAGGGATCAATTTCTTACAATATTAATGGTAAGGAAACTGACCTTTCAGAGCTTGAAGCTGATGAGAGATCAAAAAATGGAATTTTCTTAGGTTTTCAATACCCTATTGAAATCCCAGGTGTAACAAACTTCAATTTTCTAAAAGAATCGTTCAATGCCATTTGTAAAGCACAAGGAGCTGGGGAAATGGATGACAAGTCTTTTAGAGAGTTCCTTATGCCAAAACTTGAACTCCTTGAGATGAGAGATGAGTTTCTTGATCGTCCAGTAAACACAGGATTTTCAGGTGGAGAAAAGAAGAAAAACGAAATTCTTCAAATGGCCGTTTTAAATCCAAGACTAGCTCTTCTAGATGAAACAGACTCAGGTTTAGATATTGATGCGCTAAAAATTGTTGCAAAAGGTGTAAACGCTCTTAAGAGTCCATTTAACGCCGTTGTTCTTGTCACTCACTATCAGCGTCTACTCGACTACATTGTTCCAGATCACGTTCACGTTCTCTTTAACGGACAAATTATTAAATCTGGTGGTAAAGAACTTGCCCTTGAACTTGAAGAGAAAGGTTACGACTGGCTTATTAAATAAGGTATCAATTATGACTATAAATGAACTAACTTCTAAATATACAGAAAAGCTCAAAGAGTTAGCAGTAAGTGACTTTCAAAAAAACGCTCTATCTAACTTTCAAGCAAGAGGCCTTCCCCATACAAAAATGGAAGACTGGCTCTATACAAAGCTAACTGATGTACTACCAGAGAATTTTGACAAGGTGTCTAAGAAAGGTATTCTAAAAAATGTTAAGCTGGCCGGAAAATACCAAATCGTATTCCTGAATGGTGCTTATTCTAAAGAAGATTCTTTTCTTCCAGATGAAGTAGAAGCAACGCTAATAAGTGCAACTGAACTTTCAGAGAAAAACTTTATAGATGATAAGAATGATATTTTTGCCATGCTTAATGCCAGTGCAAATGATCAAATTCTATCAATCAAAGTTTCTAAGAATGCTCAAGTTGATGACAATATCAACATTGTTCATCTCTCAGACTTTCAAGAAAGTTTTGCCATGCCAAGAACACACATTGAAGTTGAAAGCTTTGCCAAAGTAAACTTCGTTGAAATTTTCAAAGGTAATGACGAGCTAAGTTATAACCAAGCAGCAGTAACGAATTTTAATATTAATGATGGTGCCATTGTCACTCATATAAAAGTCCAAACAGAAGGTCTTAATTCTTTTCACGTCAGCTCAGTCAACGCTGATGTTAAAAGAGATGCTCTCTTTAAAACGTTTACCTTTAACACGGGAGCACTTAAAGCAAGACATAATATTAAAGTTGCCCTTCTAGCTGAAGGGGCCAATTGTTCAGTTGATGGACTCTATGCCATTTCAGAAAATCAACACTGTGATAACTTCTCACTCATTGATCACAGAATGCCACACACAGAGAGTTCACAACTTTTTAAAGGTGTTCTCGATGACAAAGCTCGCGGAGTTTTTACAGGAAAAGTTCTCGTTCAAAAAGATGCACAAAAAGTAAATTCAGAGCAGTTAAATAAAAATCTACTGCTTTCAAAAAAGGCCCACGCCGATACAAGACCACAACTTGAAGTCTACGCTGATGATGTTAAGTGTGCGCACGGAGCAACTGTTGGTCAGCTAAGTGATGAAGAAGCTTTCTACCTTCAATCAAGGGGTCTATCACGCGAGCGCGTTCAAAAATTACTGATCCACGCTTTTTGCTCAGATGCTATTTCAAAACTAGAAGACGACAAATTAGAAAACTTCCTATCTGAAGTTCTCTTTGAATCATTTGAAAAGAAAACCTTTGAACACTTAGATGAAGTGAAGGATTCATAGAAATGAGTTTAGATATAAAAAAAATTAGAGATGACTTTCCAGAACTTGCGAGAAGCGTTCATGGGAAACCTCTCATCTATCTCGACAATGGTGCTTCTACATTGAAGTGTAGACCTGTCATAGAATCTTTGAATAAACACTATAGTGAAGATGCAGCGAATATCCATAGAGGTGTTCACTTTCTAAGTGAGCAAGGAACAATTGAATTTGAAAAATCAAGAACAACTGTTCAGGCCTTTATTAATGCTAAAAACACTCATGAAGTTATTTTCACCAAAGGGACGACTGATTCAATCAACCTTGTTGCCAACTGTTTTGCTGAAGCTTTCTTAAATGAAGGTGATGAAATTCTTCTAACAACACTTGAGCACCATTCAAATATTGTTCCTTGGCAAATTGCCGCTAAAAAGAAAGGGGCTAAAGTAGTTGAAGTTCCGATCAATGACCAAGGTGAAATCCTCATTGAAGAGTACAAAAAACTTCTTGGGCCTAAAACGAAAATGGTTGCGACAAATCATATTTCAAATAGTCTTGGTACAATTAATCCTATCAAAGAGATGATTGCTCTTGCTCATGAAGTTGGTGCAAAGTTTCTTGTCGATGCAGCTCAATCAGTTGCCCATGCTAAGATTGATGTCCAAGATCTCGACTGTGATTTTCTAGCATTTTCTTCTCACAAAATCTTTGGGCCAACAGGTGTTGGTGTCCTTTATGGAAAAGAAGAACTACTCAATGAAATGCCTCCCTATCAAGGAGGTGGAGATATGATCGATCAAGTTAGTTTCGAAGAGACAACTTATAATGATCTTCCTCACAAGTTTGAAGCGGGAACACCTCATATAGCAGGAGTTATTGCTCTCAAGGCTGCCCTTGACTATGTTAGCTCAATTGGAATCAAAGAAATTGAGCAATATGAACATGACCTGCTGACTTACGCTACAGAAAAGCTCTCAAAAATCGAAGGGCTAAGAATAGTTGGAACAGCTAAGAATAAGGCCTCAGTTATTTCTTTTGTCATCGATGGTGCTCACCCTCATGACATTGGAACTCTACTTGATCGCCAAGGAATTGCCGTAAGAACTGGTCACCACTGCACGCAGCCACTTATGAAACGTATGAATGTTCCGGCCACGGCCAGAGCTTCTTTTTGTTTCTACAACACGAAAGAAGAAGTGGATGCCCTTGTTGCTGGAATTGAAAAGACAAAAGAATTTCTCTAAGAAGAAGGATATTTTATGAGTGAAGACATTAATTTTCACGTACAACCAACACCAAACCCAAATGCGATCAAGCTTATCCTCGATCGTGCTGTAAAAAAAGAAGGAAACTCAACATACCGTACACCAATGGAATGTGGAGAAAATAAACTTGCTCTAGAATTGTTTACTATTCGCGGAGTTGATCAGCTTCACTTTTTTGAAAATACGATCACACTTTCAAAATTTGGATACGAAGTATGGGATGAAATGATGCCAAAGATAGAAGGAGCGCTCAACGAGGCCCTTCCAGCTCACAACCCTGAATACTTTGACCCGGATCCAGAAGCGGAGAGAAGAAGATCACTCTCACCAGAACTTTTAAAAATTGAGGAGATCCTCGATAAAACCATTCGCCCAGGGCTTCAGGCCGACGGTGGAGATATCATGGCCTTGAGCCTCGAAGATAATATTCTGCTTGTGAAATACCAAGGGGCCTGTGGAACATGCCCTAGCTCAACGACTGGGACACTTGAGGCGATCAAAGGCATCCTTCGAGATGAATATGACCCCGGAATTGATGTTTACATTGCACCAGATTTTTAAAAAAGGCCCGATCAAGGGCCTTTTTTTTGTCCTGATTTAAATCAGTGTTGACAAGTTGTTTGATAGACCATACACTAGTTTCAAGAGTTAAACATGAGTCGCATGGAGTATACTCATGATCATTAGAAATTGCCTTGAACTACTCGCAGAGTTAAGTGAATTGGAAAAGCTCATGGATGAGCAAAGAAAGTCTTTAAGAACAATCAACGAGGACTTAGACAGTGATGAGCTTTTAGTTGAAACACTTCGACGCTATTTAAAAAATAAAAACAGTTAGGGGCTAGATCCTACCTAGTAGTAAATTCCCTATTCTTCTCTTTTTCAGTTTTCGCAATCTCTTTAAGGGTGGTCCGAAAGGGCCACTTTTTCAAAAAATTTCAAACTATCTAGCCTAATTGAAAATAAAAAGGCCCTTATTAAGGGCCTTCTTTTATTTAAGTGAATATGTTTTTTTCATCAATTCTTTTAATCTTATATGTCGAGCCTTGGCCCTATCAATATCATTGTTTGTGCTCTTGATTTCACTACTAATAAGTGATTCAACTATGGCACGACTCTCCATTCTCTTTTTACCTTCAAGCTTCACAACTTTTCCATCAGGTAGCTTAACAATAACAAATTCTTTGTTACCGACGAGACCATTGAGATACTCTTGTTGTCTGGATTCAGGCCATTGATAAAAACCAGAATCAGCTGTAGCGATTTGGGATACACCAATATTTTGAGTTTCATTTCCTGAAACTTCTTTGATCGTGAAATTCAATGCTCCCCCAGTTCTAATTCCAGCAACACTTCCACTTGAACTTGAACCAGAAAAAGATGTACTTGGTCCAGAGATAGAGCTTGAACTTCTGCCCTGCGAACTTTGAATGCTACTTGGAGCAGAAGCCTGAGAATTGATCGAACTCACAGTAGAACTCGATGGCTCACTATAGCGAGCTTCACTTTGAGTATTAGCGTTTGATTTCGAAGAAAGTGCACTTGCAAAAGGACTTCCTGAACTTGATTCAGATTTAGACGATGCCGTCTTAGTTTTATTATTCTGTACAAGTGGCTCTTTTTTGATTTCTTCTAATTCCTTTTTCTCTTTTTCAAGATTCGTTAACTTCTTCTCTAAAAGTTCAATTTGCTTATTTGATTTTTCAAGGGCCTTTAAGAATCTTTCATTAATGTTGTCATTAGAGCTCTCTCCAGACTGGAGACCTTTCACAACTTCTTTTTGAATTTCTTTTAATTCATTCTTTAGGTCAGAATCAATGATACTACTTGCTTCACGTGAATCACGAATATCAGTTTGAACATTATTCATAACCTGTGAAACAGGATCGAGACCAGGGTAATTTTCAGCATTAACTGCAACTGGATCAAACCACTGAACATTTTCTTGCACAGGGGCGACATCAACAGGAGGAGTATAAGAAGGAGCCTCTTCTACAACTTGCGAGACCTTTGATTTTGACATTGATTCGTTACGACTTTCAGATTCACCTAAGTTAACTTCAGTGACTGTTTCTACATCATTTTTAAAACCACCTGCACCAGATGTTGTAATAGAATAATTTCCTTTTCCAACGACATAAATATCTTCAACAATTTCTTTATACTTAGCCGCTTCAATTCCAGCTACGATTGGATCTGCAGTAATTGATTGACTCTCTTCACCAGAGGCAAGGCTGCTCCCTTCTGCATTTTGAAAAGAGCGAACACGACTCGTTCTCACTGTAACAAAGGCCTTTACCTGATCTTCTGTAAGACCTAACTTTCTTTTGAGATCATATTCTAAATCTCTCAATTCTCCTCTATTTTTAACAGCCGATTCAGAATAGCTCATCATTTTCTTTTTCTTATCAGCAAGAGAATTTTGAATTCTTGTAAGAGAATCTTTTAAAGAGTTGAGAGAGTCTTCAATATAAGGGCTATACTGAGTTCCTGACTGTAATTTCTTTTCAATGGCCTCAATATCCTGCTTAACTATTCTCTCTTCAGAGCTAAGTGCAAGAACAAGAGCATTGAGCTTATTAGCTTCTTTAAGGTTTTGCTCATATTCCTTTCTAAGTTTACCGACCCTCGTCATAGTCGCTTCAGTTTTATCAGCGATTCTTCCACCAGTCCTCATTGCTATATTTTTAACTTCGTCGACTATTGCCTTTTGTGTTTTAAAACTTTCACAAAAGAGAACATCTGTTAATCGAGATGTTGAATCATTAAAACCATTCTCTTTTAAAAATTGATCAAATTGCTCAAAAGAAGAAAGAACGTCTTCTCTTAGCTCCTTATTGAAAGCAAGTTTTGCTGTCATATCATCAATGCTAAGAGCATGAGGAGAATCTTTAACCTCTGTTGTTATATTTAAAACTTCAGAAACCAATCGAGAACAATCAGCATCCGTCGCCTCAAGTGCAATCTTATCTCTGAAACTTTTATCTGTTGTTCCAGTAAAGTAGGCATTTTGAATAGTCAGTTGATTTTCAGCTGGAAGAAAGTAGTCTTCGCTAAAGCCTTGCTCAATAACTTCAATAACAGGAGAATAATTTCTTTTATTTAATCGAATCCCCTCTTCGTTAAAACTTTCATAAGAATTATTCAAAATACTTAAGAGAACAGGACTGGATTTAAAAACATCTATTTCTTTAACGCCTGAAAAACATGTTTTCCTTTTATTTTTAAGAAGAAATTGATCCAGAACAAAGAGTTCATTCATTACTCTTTTAATATCTTCTTTTCTGTCTTTATTATTATATAAATAGCGTGATGTCTTAAAAGCGTGGTGATAGTCTTTTCTGTACTTATCCGCATTTTCAAGGTCCTCTTCTGTATAGCTCGCTGAAACGCAATCACAAAATTTAGCAGGGTCTTTTTCACGAATAGAACAATCAAACTGTCCAAGGTCTTGTATGATTTTTTTTGCTTGATCAGCGACACTTTCGTGCTCACTACACTTAATTAAATCTTTCGCACTCATTCTATTGTTATTAACACTAATGATCCAATCTTCCCCATAAGGAAGGGCCATAGCATGTGATGCAAATAATAATGTTAGTAATGCGACACTCTTTTTCATACGTTTCCTCACAATCCCCCATCTTTATCGGAAGACTGAGTTCTTTAATTAAGTATTAGTTTATCGTTAGGAATGATTACTGAGGCTTAAAAAAGGAAAATAAATCAAGGAAAAGATAAAAAGAACGTATTTCTAAGATGTTAAAGAAGGGACTAAATAAGTCCCTTCTCTTGAAATTATGCCCAATTTTGTGGGTAGTAGTACTTAAGCATTTGTTCATGCGCTGAACCTGCGGCCGGAGCATACCTATAAGTATACTTGCAACGAGCAGGAAGAGAGATAAGAATAGAATCCACTCTCCCATTACTTTGTAGACCAAAGTGAGTACCTCTATCGTGAAGTAAATTGAACTCAACGTAACGCCCACGACGGTGAAGTTGAAAGTCCTCATCTTCACTTGTATAAGCTTCATCTTTTCGCTTTTCAACAATTGGAAAATAAGAGTCATTAAAATAAGTTGAAATATCTTGAATCATGGCGACATCTTTTTCAATGTCTCCCGTATTGAAATGATCAAAAAAGAACCCACCAATTCCACGCATCTCATTATTTCGATGTTTATTGACGAAGTATTCATCACATTTCTTCTTCCACGCCTCATAGTGGCCATAAGGCTCCAGCGCATCCTTCCATGTTTGATGAAAAAACTTAAAGTCTTCAACATGGGGATAAAAAGGCGTCAGATCAGCTCCACCACCAAACCAAAACTTCTCCTCAACTTGAATCATGCGAAAGTTAGCATGAACAGTTGGAACCTTTGGATTTTTAGGATGGATAATAAGTGAAATTCCCGTGGCCCAGAACTCATCTTTAGTTCCACCGATGCGCTTAATGAACTCTGGATCGGCCTTGCCATAGACAAGCGATGTATTGACTCCCGCATTTTCAAAAACCTCACCACTAAAAGCACGAGTGATTCCTCCTCCGCCTTCATTACCAGCGGCATCTTCTCTATTCCAGCAGTCCTCAATAATTTCGATTTCAGGATCTATCTCTCTGATTTTATTAGTAATTTGATCTTGTAATTTCTTAACGTGATCGGCAAAATAAGCTTTGTGTAAATCTAACATAAAAGGCCCCTTTTATTCTCCAAGGATCATATCAGGTGTGCTATACAGTGTGAATACATGACGAATCAAATGAGATACATAAGCCTTTTCTTTCTTATTATGAGTTCACTTTTTGTGAGCAGCTTTTCTTTTGCTCAAGAAGCAGAATTTAATAAAAAGAATTCAAACATAAATTTCAATAAATCACTTCGAGAAAAAAAATACTATTACGACTACAGAGATAGGGACCACTCTTTCAAAGAAAGTTTAAGACATATCGGTGGCGTCTATCTCGCTTCATGGGCCGTTTACCCAATAACACAGCCAGATGTTTTTAGAGAGAAAGGCTCGATAAAAAAATATGGAAGGAACTTCGGGAAATTGGTCTTCGATAAAGATGAACCTTTTTGGAACTGGGTTGTCCACCCCATTAGTGGTTCACAGCTTTTTCTCTACTACCGCGCCAATGGCTATGATCGTATTCGCGCACTGTCGATGGCCTTCATCTCGTCAACACTCTTTGAATTCACTGTCGAAGTTTATACAGAACCTGCCAGTGTGCAAGACCTCTATCAGACACCTGTTTTAGGGGCCGTTCTTGGAATTGGTATTGAGCAGTTGAGTTTATATCTCCTCAACACAGGAAATGCAGTTGGACGTTTTTTTGGCCATCTTATGAACCCGTCAACACTCTTTTGGTTTTATGAGGGTCGCATTCGTATGGTTCCCTATGTGGACAACAAAAAGGCGGCCATGAACGTCTCGATTAGTTTTTAATTTTTGGAATTTTTTTAATGATGAGCAAATTTTTAACAACCCTATTTATCCTTACATCTATTCAGGCCATGGGCTTTGAAAATGAACTCGTCCTACGAGGAGGATTTCTAGCGTCAGTCTCTAAGATTGGAACAAGCCTAGAGACGACAGATCAGCTAGGAGGCTATGGCCTTGGAACAATGTTTGGTTATCGTCGAAAGAAGTTTGAGCTCAACGTTTCTTCAGAGATCTATTTTGGCAAGGCCGAGGGACTTAAATTTGAATACCAAAATGACTCAGTTCAAGGAACGGGAAATATTCGATCAGTGAGCCTTACGCCACTACTTAAATACACTACGGAATACATGCCCTACAAGAATTGGAATATCTACTTTGCCGCTGGCCCTTCGTGGGTTCTTCAAAGTATTGAACTCGATGATTTCGAATCCAACGGAATTCCTGTAAAAGATCACAAACTGACTTATGACTCCGAAGGTGGTGCCCTTGTCATTGGTGTTGAAGAGCAGACAGAGTTCAAAGAACAGCACCCTGCTTTTGTTCAACTCATGCTAGCTTATTATCGCTCGCGAAAAGTTAGTTTAGTCGATCGTTCAGATAGAAAAGAAATAGATATCCTCTCTGAACAGGACGCTGATCAAGATATTAAAACGGTAAGCCTCATCCTAACGATTGGGCTTGTCATATTTTAAAGGATAAAAAATGAAAGAGCTCACTTATTATCACAACCCTCGTTGCTCAAAAAGCCGTCAAGGGCTCGAGCTTTTAAAAGAAAAAGGCGTTGAGCCTACAGTCAAACTTTACCTAAAAGAACCAATGACTGAAAAAGAAGTTCTCGAGATCTTTAAAAAGGCAAAGCTCTCTCCTCTTGAAGGGCTAGTCCGCACTAAGGAAGCTACTTTTAAAGAACTAAATCTCAAAGACAAGACACTGACAGACAAGCAATGGGCCAAGACAATAGTTGAAAACCCTGTTCTATTAGAGAGACCTCTTCTAGTATCCAAAGACAGAGCAGCCGTTGGCCGTCCACCAGAGAATCTTCTCCAAATCATCTAAATTGTTAAAATTTATGGCCAAAGTTCATCAAATGACTGAATCTTTGGCCATTTTAATCATCAAGATCTTTTCATCATAACTAAATATCAAACACTTACCTTCTACTATAAAGAACCCTTCTATAATGTCGATACAGGTTAAGACTTATTTGCCCACCTAACCTAATTGAGGCTTATTTTATGAGAAAAGGTAGTATCCAAATTTGCTTAATTTTTACTCTCCTACTGGGAACCTTTATGAGTTTTCAGCAAGTCTTTGCCGCCAAAGACAAAGGTGTTGCGAAGGCCATTATCCTAAGGGGTACAGTTCAAGCAAAAGTTGGAGAGAAAGTTTTAACTATTAAAAAAGGCGACTGGCTCCCAGAGGGCGCAATCGTTAATACAGAGCCAAAGAGTTTTGTAAAATTTCTCTTTATTGATAAGTCACAAATGAACTTAGGACCCTCTTCTCAAATGATCATTGATAAATTCCCAAGAAAGAAAGCTGGAATTATCACACTCATGAAAGGGCAATTGAGATCGAAAGTTACAAAAGACTACATGGATATGGACAAGAGCAAATCGAAGCTCTACATCAAAACGAAAACTGCGGCCATGGGTGTTCGTGGAACGGACTTTCAAGTTAACTTTTCTCCTGAAAATGAGAACACGACTCTCATCACCTTTGAAGGTGCTGTTGCCATGGGGCAAATTGAAAATGCAGAACAAGCAAGATCAAATGTTCAAGATAATTTAGAAAAAGTCGTATCAAATCCAAATGCCGTTATGGTTAAGCAAGGAACATTCTCGGCGGTTGCTCCTAGAGCGGGAAATAGACCAACACTACCAACAAAAATGAACCCTTCTCAATTTGAAACACTTAAAAAGAACGAGTCGGGAATTGTAAAAGAAAAAGTCCAATCTTCAAGCGCCTCTAAAAAGACTTTTAGAAAGCCTGTTCCTCCAGGTGTAAATAGTAAAGAATTTGCAAACTCAGGATCAAGCATTGAAAAAGAAATGGCAAAGAGTCTTGGTAGCGAAATGGTTAAGGCCGTTGATAAAGAAATCTCAAAAGAACTTGGTGCCGTAGCAAACACGCCTCCACCAGAAGGGATGAAAGACACTGAAACAGGTGCCTATGCTCCTCCAGCAGGTGGTTACATCGACCTTAAAACAGCTCAATATATTCCTCCTCCTCCAGGAAGTGCATTTGACCCTGTGTCTAATACATTTATTCCACCAGCAGATTTTGGACGCTTTGACCCTTCTACAGGGCAGTATGTAAATGACAAGTTTGACCTGACGGCTTCTGGAAAATTTGTCAATAAACCAAAAGAAGTTATCGCCAACGATGGAAAAGATGGAAGAGCTCCAGCTTCGGCTGAAGGAGATGGACCTAACCTTGATGGTGAAAAGCCATTACCTGAGGAAGCACCTCCAGTAATCGCGGATGGTCCAATAGAGCCAACAATAAATGAAGAAGTAGAAATTGATGATTTCGAACCACCTCAATTACCTGAGGATCTCGCTTGTGTAGACTGTATCGTTGAAGATAGAGATGATTTCATCGAAGAGACAGTAAATGAAACAATTGAGAAAAGAGCACGGGTAAAATTTATTATCAATTCTCAATAAAAGATTTTCACTCTATAATAAGAACATAAGTTATTTAAAATAATGGCCTTCACGATGAAGGCCTTTTACCATTTTCAAGGAAAGAAAATGAAATTGACTCCCCTAGTATTAGGACTTCTCTTTTCAACTGCTACACTTGCTCAAACTCCTGAACAATTTATAGAAGTTTATAAAAAGTTTAAACTTGGTTCCTATGCCGAAGTAGCACAAACTCTTGAGCAAATGAAAGAAAATAAAAAGACGGATGGAACTCGCTACTATCTCCTTGGAATAAGTTATTCGAGACTACAACAATATGACAAAGCGGCCTTCTATCTTTCAAAGGCCATTCTAAACAAGAACGAAACAGAAGATGTCTACTACGAGCTAGGTCAATCTCTTTATGCTTCTAATGAATTAGAGAAAGCGAGAAAGGCCTTCTTTAAGGCCTCTAAATCCAACTTTAAAAAGGAAACTTCTTTTTATTACATCGCCCACATCTCTCAAGTTCTTGAAGAGTATAAAATTGCAAAGTCCTTTTATGTCAAAGTTCTAAAAGAAAAATCATCATCTGATGAACTCAAACAAGTCTCTCGCTTTCAATTAGCTGAAGTTCTCTTGGAGATGGCCCGTGATAAAAAAGATGCGAGAAGACTTGTAAAAAGCTACATCCTACCTCAGATGAACAAAGTCGTTAAAATGAACGAAGAATCTCAAGTCGCAAAAGATGCAGCAAAGAGAGTTAAAGAGATTCAAAAAGAATTTGGACTCGATCCTGATCTTATGATCAATGGAAAGAGACTTTCAAAAAAGCGCTTTCGTCTCAGTGCAACTCAAACTTTTGAATACGATAATAACATTACACTTACGACAGACAGTCCAGATGTTCAGGACACTCAGAAAGATTCTTTTATTTTTGAGACTGACATTAAAACATCTTACCTTTTTGACTTTAAAAAGCGCTACACAGTAAAGCCAAGCCTTTCACTTAACAAGGTTAAGCACCAAGACCAAGATAATTCAGAAGTTTATTCAAACGACAGTTTTCAATATAGTATTGATGTGAAAAATACTTTTGAACACAAGCTCTTCAATGCTCCAGCATCAACCCTTTTTGAAGTTGATTACGATTACAAAAAAAGAGATGTAAACAGTGAGCAAACTCTCGTTTTCAATAACAAGACATGGACTTATACATTTGGAGAAAAATTTAAGTTCTTCTCTCTTGGAAATACGACTGTAAAATATAAAAGAAAAACATTTCGTTCATACAAAGACACTCTTCACTTTAACACCAACACCATCTCCGTAGATCAGATCATGGTTTTTAAAAGTGGTCACCTTGGAATTTTTCTTTGGCAATATGACATGAACGATAACTTCAACGATACGACAAATTCAACAAATACAAATCTCTTTCGAGTTGACTACATTATTCCAGACTTTATGTTTAAGACATCACTTAACCTCGCCTTCTCAGCGACTTTGACAAGTTATGATGATGAAACGAAGAGTGAGCAAAGAGGCCAAGAGAAGCTTCTTAATCCAAGTATAAAATTAACAAGAAAAATCAATCCAAACTTCAGTATTGATTTTGGTTATAGTTACTCGAAACAAACATCGGACGATGCCGACCAAGAGTATACAAAGCACTCAACGACGACTGATATAACTTATAATTACTAGGAACAACGATGATCTCTCGCATAGTCAAATACACTGGACTCTTTATCATAATATGCTTCAGTGCCATCAGTGTTTTCTTCTCCATTGCTAAAAGGGACTTCACTGATCCAAGAATCGAGAAAATCTTCTATTACACATCATTTTTTGAAGATCGATTCTATGACTATCGAATGAAAAGTACTCTCATCCCAGACAAAGTTGAAAAACGTTTAGTCATGGCCGATATTGATGACTATTCCCTTCAAAATCTAGGACAGTGGCCAGTTTCCAGAGTGACGTGGACACAACTAATCGACAAGCTTAGAACCTATGGTGCTAAAGTTATTGCCTTTGACGTATTCTTTGCAGAAGAGTCTCAAACCTGTAACGAAGAAAATCCCGATATAGAGCTTGGAAATGCGATTAGAAGATTTCAACAAGTTCCAGGAAATAGGGTCATTCTCCCCTACAAAATCAATTTCAAAAACCAAGAACAAGAAGATGTCTTTAGCGATATTCCAGAGCATCTTTACAACTATATAATGGATACAAAACAAGCAGAAGGACTTAACCTCATCGATTCAGAGGTTTCGAAATCTGTTTATCCTATTGATCCCCTTTTAAATGCCGAGCCGGCCCTTGGACACATTCAAGTGCAGGCAGATGCCGATGGGATTATGAGGCACTACCGACTCATTGGAAACGTCGACACTCTCTATTTTCCTTCTTATGCTCTCGCTACTTATGAATTTTTAACTGATGACAAACCCCTCTTTGAATATTTAACGCCAGAAGATGCAAAGCTCACGGTAAAAAATGGGACCATGTCCATAAACTTTCTTGGTGAAACAAAACTAAGATGGTTGGGTGGATCAAATCATTTTCCAAAAGTCCCCATTTACGACATCATTACAGCAAGTGACAGTGACCAGAAAATGAAAGAGATATTTGATGGGACAGCTGTTTTTGTAGGGGCCAGTGCCTTTGGCGCCTATGACCTTAGACATACGCCTGTAGACTCGATGCTACCAGGGGTCTACTTTCACATGAACTTTACCAATATGCTCTTAGAAGGCCGTTTTTTCGTACCTCAAGGGGAATCGACAAAATACTCATGGGTCATTCTTATCATCTGTACTCTCATTGTCTTAGGAGTTCAATTTTTTGGAAACCCTATTGCCGACTTAGTTACAGTTGTTGCTGTTTCTCTAGGTGTTTATTATTTTGATACCTATTACCTCATTCCTAAAGGGTATGAAATTAAACTCTTTTTCTGTCTCTTCAGTATGGGCGCCTCTTACTCATGGAACACATTTCTACACTTCTACCTGGCCAATAAAGACAAGGCCTTCTTAAAAAGTGCCTTTGGATCTTATATCTCGCCAGAATTAATTGATGAAATGTATGAATCTGGAAAACCACCAATGCTAGGAGGAGATAGCGGTGTTCGAACTGCTTATTTCACTGACATTCAAGGTTTCTCAACATTTTCTGAAAAACTCACGGCCACTCAACTGGTTGAGCTTTTAAATGAATACCTGACAGAGATGACTGACATTCTTCTCGATGAAAAAGGAACACTTGATAAATATGAAGGTGATGCCATTATCGCTTTCTTTGGTGCTCCAATGCCACTAGAAGACCATGCCATACGCGCCTGTCGAGTGGCCATCCGTATGCAGAAGGCCCTAGGAAAACTTAGAAAGAGATGGAAGTCTCAAGGTAATAAGTGGCCGCAAATTGTCCACGATATGAGAATGAGAATTGGTATCAACTCTGGAGAAATCGTTACTGGGAACATGGGGTCTGCCTCGAGGATGAACTATACAATGATGGGAGATGCCGTTAACCTAGCCGCCAGGCTTGAAGAGTCCGCAAAGCAATATGGTGTTTTTACACAAGTAAATAAAGATACAAAAGAATTAACTGGAGATGTATTTCTTTGGCGTGAACTCGATACGATTCGCGTTGTTGGAAAGTCAATTCCTGTTACAACATTTGAGCTCTTAGATATTAAAACCGATGCCAAGAAACTTCTCGTTAATTTAAGTGAAACTTTTCAAAAAGGACTGGAAGCCTATCGTTCTCAGCAGTGGGATCAGGCACTCGAGTATTTTAATCAATCCCTCGAATATGAGTATGAGCGTTTTCCTGCCCTTAAGGGAAAGAAAACAAATCCTTCTGAAATCTACATTGAACGTTGTAAGCAATACAAAGAAGTTCCTCCCGCACCAAATTGGGATGGGGTCTACACTCTAACATCGAAGTAATTATGTTAAAGAAGTTTAGAAAAGAAAAAAAAGACGGTAAAATCATTGAACACTGGAGTGATATTCATCTCCAGTTTTCCTTTCATAGAAAAGACAAAGAACTCATTTATTTTGAAATCCACTTCCATGGTAAAAAAGATTATTACATCACTTGGGATCAGGGCATCTTTGCACATGGGCATGTCATTTCAGGTGATGAAGATCCAAGAAAAAATCTCTCTGAAATTGTCGATACGACAAGTGAAAGTGACTTGGATAGCTTTATCCAGATTTTCAAAGAAGAAGCTGTAAAGTTAAAGAAAAAAGATTATCAAGAAATTCTAGAAATTTTAGAAAGGCAAGGAAAGTGAAATTCTTCACTTTCCTTATCCAATATGACAGGTCTAGGCAGCTTTAGATCCGTTTACAAGCTCAATAACATTGACGACAACGCCATCGAGATTCTCCGCTTGTTTTCTTAATTGTTCCGCATTTGAAGAGGTCTGCTGAGCGGCCTGAGTATTTTCATGAGTCACTTGATCTAAAAGTCTCATGGCCTTTGTAATCTCATCAACACCTGTTGCCTGCTCACCACAAGCAATGGCAATTTCTCCAACCTTTTCATTAACACTCATAACATTTCTTAGAATTCCATCCAGGGCCATCTTACAGTCTTGGGCCTTAGAAGTTCCTTTTTCAACAGTTGCAGTTCCTTCTTTAATCAGTCCCTCAACCATAGATGTTGTTCCAGAGACAATATCTTCAACACGCTTAATACTTTGATCAATGAGGCTTCGAATCTCTTCAGATGCCTTACCACTCATAGAAGCTAAGTTTCCGACTTCTTCAGCAACAACGGCAAATCCCTTTCCTGACTCTCCAGCACGAGCGGCTTCAACAGAGGCATTGAATGAGAGAAGTTTTGTTTGAAAAACAATGTCATTAATGACTTTCGTCTTATCATCAATTTCTTTAATAACATTTAGAATCTCTTCGATTTGTCTATTTGACTCTTCCATCTTATTCATGACGTGAGAGTTGGTATCGGTAATTTCTCGAATTGATTGCAACATATCATCAACTGTCGCCTTTCCATCTTCAGCAGCACTTTGACTTTCGCTACTGGTTTGTCTAGACATCTGAGCTGAATCACTATTTCTATTAATCATGGCCGAAATTTCATCAATCGAGGCCACCGTTTCTTGTAGCGATGAAGCTTGGTTTTGAGTTGAGTTATTTAATTGTTTTGAAGTTTCTAGTGTTTCATTAGAGCCTTTAGTAACTTCAACGGCCGTTTGCTTGAGTTTATTAGCAATAAGAAGAAGTGGTGCTGAAACTCCTTTTTTAATAGCGAAGCTAATAATAAAGGCCATCACAACCATTCCAAGAATTGAAAATCCAATAAACTTGGCCATGAGATTGAAAATATATTCGTTAACATCTTCAATATAAATTCCTGTTCCTAAAATCCATCCCCATGGCTTAAATGCTTTAACAAAAGACAGTTTTGGAACATGTTTTTTAGGATCTTTTTTATCAGTCCACAGGTAATCGACATAACCATGGTCTTGTTTTTTTACGACATCAACCATCTCGTTAAAAAAGAGTTTTCCACCCTTATCTTTAAATTCAACAAGACTCTTTCCTTCGAGAGAGCTCTTTGGGTGAAAGATCATTCTTGGCTCAAAATCCTGAACCCAAAGATAATCATCCTTATCGCGACCATAGCGCAGTGTTCTTAGATAATTTGCAGCGAGCCCCTTGGCCTCTTTCTCAGTTAATCTTCCCTCTTTTACTTCATTAACATAGGCCTGTAGAACACTTTCAGCAGTTAAAATGACATCTTCTAAAAGGAACTTCTTTTCTTTAATCAAAGCGTCCTTTGTCGATACATATGAGCTCGTTAGAGATATCAAATTAAAGACGATAAAAGGAACAAGAGCTAGGATAAGAACCTTGGTATTAAGGCTTAGCTTTTTCATAATTATGTAACCCCTGACTTAAATAGAAAAACTTCTATTTACATATTCGTAGGGTTTAAAACTTAAGATGACTTAATTTTTGGAAAAAAAAAGAATATATACGATTTTCAATAACTTGAAGAGTTTATCTAAAGACAGAAATCCCCTCATTTTTGAGGGGATTTCTTGATATTACAAGCTTAGTAGGCAAGTTGCTTTCTCATGGCCTCAACAACTTTATCTGTATTTGGAAGGATGGCCTTCTCAAGGATTCTATTGAATCCGACAGGAGTAAATGTTGAACCAACACGATGAACAGGAGCATCGAGGTGCTCAAATGCTTTTTCATTAATCATCGCGACAATCTCACCACCGAATCCACCAAAGACCTTGTCTTCGTGAACAACAAGACAACGATTAGTCTTAGCGATTGAATCGATAACTGTTTGCTCATCTAGAGGCACAAGAGATCTAAGGTCGATAACTTCAACATTATAACCTTCTGCCGAAAGTTTTTCGGCCGCTTCAAGACAGTGATGAACAGTATTTCCATAAGTAACAACAGTCAAATCACTTCCCTCTTTTCTAACGCGAGCTTTTCCAAATGGAACTTCAAAGTTCTCAGGAACAACGGCCATTGCCTGTTTCGCGTTGTAGAGAGCTTTTGGCTCGAGGTAAAGAGTTGGTCCCTCTGAGTGCATAGCTGTTCTTAAAAGTCCTGCAGCATCGTCTGCGAAAGCTGGACAAACAACTCTAACACCAGGAATACCAGCGATATTCCCTTCAAGGTTTTGAGAGTGGTAAAGTCCACCACCGATATATCCACCAGAGGCTAATCTGATGACAACATTTGGAGCGAAAGCTCCATTTGATCTCCAGTAATCATGAGAACATTCAAGGTATTGCTCCATTGCTGGCCAGAAATAGTCAGCAAACTCAGCACCTTCAACGACAACACGAATGTCTTTTCTAAAACGTGAGAAACCATTTGCAGTTCCAAGAATATAATCCTCAGCAATTGGCCCGTTAAATACACGCTCTTTTCCAAACTCTTGTTGCATTCCCTTTGAAACGTTGAAAATCCCACCTTTATCTTTGTTGGCCATATCCTGACCCCAGATAAATGTATTTGGGTTTTCACGGAATTCTTTTTTAAGTTGTCCATTAAGAGCATCGATGAACTTCATTGGCTCACCCTGCTCATTGTGAGTTCCATCAACATAAGTTTGTGGCTCGTGAGCTGGTGCAAAAACAAAGTCATAAATAGACTCTGGAGTTGGGTTTGGTGCTTTCATCGCTAGAGTGTGAGCTTCAAGAAGCTCTTTCTTTTTAGCAGCATCAATTTCATCAAGCTCAGCTTCTGTGAAGATTCCTTCTTTGATAAGTGTCTTTCTAAATGCCACGAGAGGATCTTGTTTTTTAACATCTTCTCTCTCTTTTTCGTCTCTATATAACTCGTGCTTATCAGAGTTAGAGTGAGAACCAATACGAACACAATGAGCGTGAACGATAACTGGCTCGCTCTTTTCAAGAGCAATTTCTCTGGCCGTTTTCATAGCGTTCATTGAATCGAAGATATCTTTTCCATCACAGTGAATAATGTGAAGGTTTAAAAATCCCATGAAGTTATCAGCAACAAATTCGTTGGCCGTTTGATCACACTTTGGAACAGAGATCCCGTATCCATTATCTTGGAAAACGAAAACAACCGGAAGCTTCTCGCGTGAAGCACCGTTAATTGCTTCGTAAACATATCCCTCAGAAACTGATGACTCTCCCTGAGAAGAGAAAGCTACACCCTTGTGATCGTAGCGATTCATAGCACGAGCAACACCAACAGCGTGAAGAGGATGGTTTCCTGTACAACTAGAAACGTTGTGAATATTCCACTCAGGCTTAGCAAAGTGGTTAGACATGTGACGCCCACCTGAGGCGAGGTCTGTCGCTTTAGAGATCCCATTAAGAATAAGCTCTTCAGCGCTTAAACCTGAAGCAAGAGCTGTTAGCATATCTCTGTAATATGGAAACAGATGGTCTGTTTCTTTTTCAAATGTTTGTCCAATCGCTAGCTGAATTCCGTCGTGACCAGCATATGGTGCGTGATATGACCAACCGATGGCCTGCTTAAGGTAGTTAGGCGCTCTATCGTCAATCATGCGCCCAAGAGAAAGAAGCTCATACCAATTTTGAAGAGTATCTTTGCTCGTTTTCTTAAGCGTGTAATGCTTAGTTGGCTTTACTTTCTTTGCCATAATCTTTCCTCATTATGTTGAATTATTATTGAATGGTTTAAGTCCCCATAATTAAACACAATGGCTCCATTCAGTAAACCTTAGGGAGTCAGTGTTCATGGGAAAATCTTTGCGAAAATTAGCTCCTTTATCGGCACGATGGACGTGTGACTAAAGGAGCTATAATATCAAGAACTTAGAGGCGTAATAAATAAATTACAATGAGGCGGGATCAAACAACTGAAACTCATCTTCAGAGTCGTTATAATTATAAATATCACCCGTTTCGATAATATAGTGCCAACCATAAATTTTGATTTCACCTCTTTCATAACGCTCCTTGATATAGGGAAACGTCAGAAGGTTTCTCATTTGTACCAGAATGTTGACCTGCTCAGTTAGCCATTCGCGCTCTTCTTCTGAATCCCCTGTCATCAAGCGATCAACACGCCCTCGTACTTCTTTAGAAACTTCAAGCCATCTTCTTACGTGAGGCACCTCATCAAGTGATTCAACAGGAGCATTCATCGCAGCACACCCACCGCAATTAGAGTGACCACAGACAACGATATTTTCGACATTAAGTGCTTTTACGGCGTATTCAATTCCAGAAGTCGTTGATACCCATTCCTCTGTATCACGATAAGGAGGTACGATATTAGCAACATTCCTAATGATGAACAGTTCACCTGGAAAGGTATTTGTGATCATACTTGGCACAACTCGTGAATCGGCACAACCGATAAAAAGAGTGTGCGGCTCTTGCTTTCTTCCAAGTTTTTTAAAAAGCTCTTTATGCTTTTCAAAATCTTGTTTCTTAAACTTCATAATCCCTTTAAAAAGTTTATCCATGATTTTTCCCTTTTTTTTGCCCATCATAAACAACTCTCATAAAATCTAGCAAAACTCACTGCACAAAAGAGCTAAAGTCTTTGCCTACCCCGCTCTCTCTATGTTTTAATATTCGCGAGTAATAATTCAATCATTTAAGGAGCTCTCATGCCAGTAGCATCGTACGAACAGTACTGCCAAATGCTCGATAAAGCGGCCAACGAAGGATACGCTTATCCAGCAATTAATGTCACTTCAACATCAACAGCTAACGCTGCCTTGAAGGCCTTTAGCGACATGAAGTCAGATGGAATCATTCAAGTTTCAACTGGCGGAGGATCATTTGCCTCTGGTAGCGCTGTAAAAGATGAAGTTCTTGGTGCTATATCTATTGCCCAACACGTTCACCTTATGGCCGAGAAATATGATGTTTGCATTGCCCTTCATACTGACCACTGCCACCCAGAAAAAGTAGAAAGTTTCCTTATTCCTCTGATCGAAGAAACAGAAAAAAGAAGAGAAAAGGGTCTCCCTAATCTTTTCAATTCACATATGTTTGATGGTTCAGTTCTTCCTACAGAAGAAAATATCAAAATGAGTAAAGAACTTCTTGAGAGATGTGCAAAAAGTGAAATCATTCTTGAAATCGAAACTGGTGTTGTTGGTGGAGAAGAAGATGGCGTTAACAATGAAGATGCCCCTGCTGATAAACTCTATACAACAAAAGAAGAGATGGTAGAAGTAGCAAAAGTTCTTCGCCCAATTGGAAAATTTATGTATGCGGCAACTTTTGGAAATGTTCACGGAGTTTACAAGCCTGGTAATGTTAAGCTTCGCCCAGAAATTCTAAAAGATGGACAAGATGCCGTTGAAAAAGAATTCGGTAAAGAGGCCAGACACTATCTAGTTTTCCACGGTGGCTCTGGAAGTGAACTAAGTGAGATCCATGAAACTCTTGGTTATGGTGTAATCAAAATGAATATTGATACAGATACTCAATATGCTTACTCGAGGGCCGTTGTTGATCATATGTTTAAAAACTACGATGCTATGCTAAAAATCGAAGGTGAAGTTGGAAATAAAAAATTCTACGATCCTAGAGCATGGATGAAACAAGGTGAAGAGTCGATGTGTGATCGAATCAAACAAGCTTGTTCTGATCTAAAATCAAATGGAAAATCAATCCTAGCTTAAATACTCTTGAATACCGCTCTAAGGAGCGGTATTCTATTTCTATGAAAATCTTAATTCTAATCTCACTTTTCATTAGTCACTCACTGGCCTTTGAATCTGTTCCAAAAGAAAAACTCGACTATTATCAAAAGGCCTTCAAAAAAATCACCTATACAAAATCCCACACTATTGCTGATCCCATTAGTGAAGAGCCAATCAATACGAAAGTACTCAGTGCCTATGACAATTCGAAAAGGCTTCTAGGATTTATTCGAGAAATCAATACAACCACAGGCTGTAAAAGTGCTTGCCTTCCCGTTGTCTTCACTCTTTTTTATAAAGCAGATAAATCCTATCTTCAGCTACAATCAAAAGAAGGATTAACAAAGAAAAACCATGCTCCTTTTAGTTTTGAAGACTATCAAAGGCTGGAATTACTCGTTCTCATGAATCCTCCTATTTTCAAAGGAATAAAGAACCCACGCGACATGGTTGATGCTCTCAGTGGAGCAACAAAACTTGAATATCGTGACTATGTTGTGAAAGAAGCGGCTTACTCTACTCTTAGAATAAGCCTTTATAATCAACAAACGATTAAAGAATTGAGAAAAATAAAGCTGAATTAAAAAATATCGGCCATGCGCTCAAGGATGGCCGCATGAGTATTACGAAGAAGGATTGGATCATTAAATGAGAAGTTCTCTTTTTTCGAGATCGACTTTTCACTTTTGTAATCAAACTGGGGATAATCCCAATTAATTTGGCCATAGCACTGGACTTCACTATCGCTGACAATTTTTGTTCCAAGTAAGAGCTTCACCTTTAAGTCTTTTGACTTAGCTCCAGGATAGATCTTACAAAGCTCAATGAGTCCCTTTTTGAGTTCTTCATTGTTCCACTTGAGAGCAACGAGAATATCTTCTTCAAATGATTCAACCCAAAGATCACCTTTAGCATCACTTTTACATTTAATATCTTTACAAGATGCAGTTTCAAGATAGCGATAAGCAAAGTTCTCGAGATTAAAAATAAGAAGAGACTCAAGCCCTCCTTCACTTCTAAGCATCTCTACATTCTTGTCGTGCATTCTTTTTTCTAATTCTTCTTTTGAAAACTCTTCACTCACAAGCTGCTCCTATTTATACTTATCCATGATAAAGCCAATAAACTCATCATCCTTGACCATTTCCTGCATTGTTTTTGTGATCGCATCTACAGAGATTTGGCCTTCATAATGACGATAGATATCCATGATATCAAATTTATCATGATTAACAATCGCTTCAATCACTTTAATCCAATTGGCATCAGTAATTCCAAAGTAAGACACAATATCATCTACGTTTTCATGTTCACTATCAAAGAGAACTTCGTCCACTTCAGATTCATATTCCACAAGAACACGCTGGGCCTGACCATCAACGTATTCATAGCCATAATTGATTTCAGGATCGTAATGATTAGGTTTAACCTCTCGAAGAATAATGATATCGACAAGGGCCTCATCAAGGGCAAAATCCTGTGGATTAAGTCCCAATGTTGCGACATAATAAGCAATGTCAAAGCGGTGGACTCTATTTCTCCCTGTTATTTTCTTAATCGTACTTCCTAAAAGAGCATAATTTTCAGAAGGAGTATTAAGAACAAATGTCTCTTCAAAGAGATGAACAAAATGCTCTTGAAGAAGCTCTAAAACATACTTTCTAGATGTAGCTCTAGAGAAATAACCCCTATTTTCAGGCGTAATAACAGCATTTAAAAGTCGATTAATTGTGTAATACTTAACTTCAAATCCTACGATTTCTTCAAGCACAGACTTTGCACTAGACCAGTTCGCAGACAGATTCTCGTGCTTATTTGGGAGACGAAGTTCTTCTAGTCTCTTTAAGAATTGATCTTTAACCTGATCAATGACAACCTGGTTTTTGATTCGAACATTATTCTTATGAACAACTGGCGCTACCTCAAGAAGTAGTGATGTAAAAGCACTATTGCTCATCTTATGGCCAACGTAGAGATTTAACTGTTTTCGAATTTCTTTTAGTTCTTCTAATCGAATCTGATCCTCTTTATATTGCTCAAGAAGCTCATTAAGTTTTTGCTTGATGAGCTCTCTTTTTTCAAAACGTCCAAACGCCACATAGTGACCTCGATTAGCTCCAACAGCTTCTAAAAGAATCGAAACTCTACTTTCCAAAGAAAAGTCCTTTAAATAATTCGCCGTTAATTCACGCCCTCGCAAGTAGCTCTCGTGCAGAGATCGACTAGTAAGAAGTTCTTGATCAAGTGCTAGGGCCTTACGAAACTCCTCTATTTGCAAAGATTTAAAACTATTTAAAACAAATTTTTCTCGAACCGCAGGGGCATACTTGTAGAGAAAGCTATAAAACTCATCTTTGGGAAGAGTCTCTTTTTCTAAAAATTTCGAAACCAGAGCAGAGCCTTTGTGAACACGCTCTTCAAATGAATCATACTTTTTACTCACTTCAACAAGTGACTTAATTAGATGACCTCTTTTTTCACTCACCATCGCTTTATGGCGATCATAATAATTGGGAAAGGCCTCTTTAAAGAGGACTCTAAAGCTGTAATCAGAAAAGTCTTTAAGTACTTCTTTGTCATAAATGGGAATTAGAAGATTCTTTATCTTATCTAAATCTTTACTAAAATAAAATTGAAACAATTGAGAGTTCTCTTTTAACAAGGAGATTGCCTCTTCCTTTTTCGCTTGCATATAACGAGCAATAGTAATAATTGAATCTTTTGAAGAGACGGCCTTTTTCATCGCCTTAATAACAACACGATCTGATGGACGAACTCCAAATCGCTTTTTATAAAGACTAGAGACAGCTTTTCTTTGTTCAAAAAGCGATAAGTTCTCATTTCCTATAATAGTAGAAACATCATAGAGAAAGGCCGAATATTCACTATAATTTTTAACTCCGCTATACTTATTTCCTAGAAAAAGAGCGACTTCATCCTGACCACCGGACAACCGATCGATTTTTCTAAAAAAGGAAGCTTGTGATAACTCAATACCCAAAACTTCAGCAATGATAGGTTTTGCTCGATTCCAATTACGACTAATAGTCCATCTCGATGGAACCATCTCTTTATCTAACCTTTCATAAAGCTTAACTGCAACTTCATGATTAAATGTGAACGACTGATCAAGAATACCTTGAACATACTCTCCATAATCTGGAATATACTTTTTAACTAGATGGAAGAAAGCTTCAACCGATAAAGTTCCATGGTATCGTTCATTCAATATTTGATGAAATTCTTTAGAGCGATAAATTTTGTTCAAGCTATCAGCTTCTCTTGATACAATATAAACATCGAGAAAACTTTTTAAGTCTTTTTCACTAAATTGGCTTAATTGATGCTCATACAACTGAGTGATTAACTTTGAATTTTGAACATAACTGTAAAAATCGAGAGTATCGACCTCTAAGGCGTATCGATCTTTGAATATCTTATCAATTTCTTTGGCATTCTCTTTAATATAGTTTTGATCTAAGAAAATATGTTGTTCGAATAATTTCGTAGCAATTGACCTTAAAAATGTTGAAGAATACTTCTCGTAATTTCTTGTCGTTGTATCGTAGAAACGTTTTTTAAATGAATCAAATCCACCATGTAATTCAATATAATCAGCAATGTCTTCCCTTGAGATCTCATTTTTAAAAATTCGATCAAACTCTTTTTGATTCAGATTAAGAACTGTATTTTGAGTCAGATAGTGACCAGCATCTTGTAGTGAAGTGAGGAATTCGTAAATTTTTTCTTTTGAAATATAAGAGAGAGAATCTAATCGCTCTAACTTTGAAAGGCACTCTTTCCAGTTCTTCGACAGCGTAATATCTAAAGCATTACGTCGAAATGACTTTCCAGAAAAGTAGTCACTCGTGTGTTTTTTAACAATACGATCAACAATTTGATTATTTTCTTTTTGAATTTTTGTCGCATTTTGAACAAAATTAAAAACTTCGCTCTTTTTTAAATCTCTATAAATCTGCAATACTTTTGAACGATCCCAAAAGACTCCATTACTTAATTTCACATCAACTGGAGAAGATAAGTGACCAAACTTTATAAGAACATCCTTCCAACTTTGAAGATCATATTTCTTCATGACATAGAGATGAAATGTATTGGAGGAATATTCAACGCCTAAAGCTTCACTCAATTTACGATTTAGCTCTTGATCATACTGTCTTACAGCTGTCGCCTGGTAAAACCCCTCATGTAAACTCAGCTCTAATAATCGCAGACCCTTTGCAATCTGTTGGTAATTAAGATCATTTTTATCTGAGACATGCCTTTCTTTTAATCCAAAATAAGTAAGCATCTCTTTGACATTATTAGTGCCACTGAAGGCCTTCATTTTTCTTTTGAGATTATCAAGCGTTAATGTTCTATTAAAAAGAGTTTCTAGTGTTTTTAAATAAAATTTTTCATCCTCTTTCGACATACTTTTAGAGGAGCGAAAAAGAATATCAACTTTTTCATTATCATTTAAGTACTTAACTAAAGAAATGATTTTATCTTCACTCCAAAAATCGAATGAGGTCGTCTTAATTGAAGAATCAATATTAAATTTCTTAGTGGCCTCTTCCCATTTTGTTGTTTTGGCATCTTTTAAAATACGATTAACAAGCATTCGTCTAGTGAATTTCGAAGAAGGAAATAATTCATTTAAAATTTTGTCGACTTTTGGCAACTCTCCACGCTCAAGATTTCTTCTCTTTTCAAAGGCCAGTGGTTCAATTTTAATAATTTCTTTAATAACTTCTTCAAGATGAACTGAAGTAAGCTCTTTAGCATTGAACGTTTTGGCCAGATCAAAACAACGAGTCTTTTGAGCAAAGGAGTGTACAGTAGTAAATAACAGCAGAGTGAGTAGCATTTTCATAGACTTCTATCTTATTAAAATTCTAAGAATTAGAGAGGTCGAAGTGAAGAAATTACAGCGGTGTCAAAGAAATGGATGATATGTTTAAGTCACTGAAAAAAGGGGTCCGAAGACCCCTTAATATAAATCTATTTAGTCGCAAGCGTCTTCGAAACAATTTCAAAAACGTTTTTAGAAAGATCTGACTTAGAAGAGATACGCTCTAATTCAACTTTACAAAGCCCCTTTAGGTTCTCAGGTAGACGTGAGTAGTCTTTGAAAAGTGTCGCAAAACGTGATGCAATTTGTGGGTTTTGCTTATCAAGTTCTAAAATTTTATCAGCGAAATACTTATATCCTCTTCCCGACTCATGGTTGAATTGGAGATAATTTCTTCCAAACATAGCAACAAGTGAGCGCACAATATTTGGAACAGTTTTATCGTATTTCTCATCATTCTCAAGAACAGACAGTAGATCATAGGCCTTGTCTGATGGAATCGTTGCCTGTACGGCTAACCACTTTTGAAACACAAGAGTTTGATCTTTCCACTTAGCATAGAATGAACTCAGAGCTTCATCAGTGTACTTTGTATCGTTGTGAGCAAGAAGAGTAAGCATTGTTAACTCATCTGTCATATTTGTTGCTTCATCATACTCTTTCTTTACGATTTCAACGATATCATCAGTTCCAATTTCCATTAGAAGTGACAGGACTTTCCCTTTAAGAGCTCTCTGTCCCATAGCTTCTGGTGTAATTGAAAATTCAGTAGCACCACTTTTTTGCTCGTAAGTAAACTCAAGCTGAGTTCTATATTCTGTTGCAAGTGTACATCTAACAAAATTAATGGCCGCATCAGTTGCCGCGTAATCAATTGTCGATTGTCTTTGGTGAATTGAACCCGCCTCAGGAAGTGAAAGGGCCAGCGCCTTAAACATATCATCAAGATTTTCATCTTTTAATAACTCGCCATAGGCCTTAACAAAGACAGGATCACAAACAAGTTGCTCACCCTTTTTCTTAGATTCTACAAGATCACATAGAATTTGAGTTGCAAGCTCTTGTCCTGCCTCATATCGATTAAAGTCATCTGAATCATTGGCAAGTAGGAAAGCGAGATCTTCTCTCGTATTTTCAGTCTCAAGAACAATTGGTGCAGAGAAGTTTCTATTTAAAGAAGGTGTTGGTTTTGAATCAACATTAACAAATGTAAAACTCTCTTCTTCTTTTGTAAGAAGAAGCAGTCCTTCAGAAAGTCTAGTCTGTGAAGAGTTGTTTTTAAGTTCTAGTTTAAGATCTTTTCCATTTTCCCCTAGAAGTCCTAGCTTCATAGGAATAAGCATTGCTTTTTTATCTTCTTGACCAGGAGTATTAGGAACTGATTGCTTAAATGTAATAGTAAATTCTTTATTTGCTTCATCGTAATTGAAAAGAGCTTTAACAACAGGAGTTCCCGCTTGGTCATACCAAAGTTTAAATTGAGAGAAGTCATAATTATTGTTAGCAACACTCATTGAATGGAGGAAGTCCTCTGTTGTAACGGCTTGTCCATCGAAGAGTTCAAAATACTTATCCATCCCCTTTCTAAAACCATCACGCCCAAGAAGAGTTTCATACATACGGATAACCTCTGCACCTTTTTCATAAATAGTTGCAGTGTAGAAGTTATTAATTTCAATATAAGACTTAGGCTTAATTGGGTGAGCATTTGGACCTGCGTCTTCAGAGAACTGAGCAGCTCTTAGTCTTTTAACGTTATCGATTCTATCGACGACACGAGAGTTCATGTCGGCCGAAAACTCTTGATCACGATAGACAGTTAGACCTTCCTTAAGAGTCAGTTGGAACCAATCACGACAAGTAACACGGTTTCCTGTCCAGTTGTGAAAGTATTCATGTCCTATAACTGATTCAATGCCGTAGAAGTCTTTATCTGTTGCAGAAGCTTGGTCAGCAAGAACATAAGCAGAGTTAAAGATATTGAGACCTTTATTTTCCATCGCTCCCATATTGAATGAATCAACGGCAACGATCATATAAATATCAAGATCATACTCTAAACCAAAGCGATCCTCATCCCACTTCATAGACTTTTTAAGACTTTCCATGGCGTGGTCACATTTACCTTCGTTTCCTTTATCAACGTAGACGCGAAGATCAATCTTTCTTCCCGATCCTGTTGTGTAAGAGTCTTGAACGAGGGCAAGATCTCCAGCAACGAGTGCGTAAAGGTAACAAGGTTTGAAAAATGGGTCTTCCCATACAGCAAAATGTTTACCGTTCTCCAGATCACCCTCTTCAAGTGGATTACCATTTGAAAGAAGAACTGGATATTCGGCCTTATCTGCAATCATTTTCGTTGTGAATTTAGCTAAGTTATCTGGGCGATCAAGGAAATAAGTAATTCTTCTAAATCCTTGCGCTTCGTTTTGTGTACAGAAAATACCTCCTGACTTGTAAAGACCATCAAGGGCCTTATTTGCTTCAGGGTTAATTTCAACATCTGTTTCTAACGTAAATTCTGTTGTCGGTAGATTTTCTAATATAAGAGTATCGTTTTCCTCTTTGTAGCTTGAAAAGCTTTCACCATTTACTTTTACAGATTCAAGTTTTAGCTCTTCACCATCAAGAATAAGAGGAGGTTGAACATCTCCTTCATAAGAAGGAATAACTTTCATTACGGCCTTAACTTTTGTGGCCGTATTATCGAGATCAAACGTTAAATAAACATCAACAATTTTGTAATCCAGAGTTTTATAGTCGCTTAATAAAACTTCATTCGGAGTATTACCTTTCATCACTTTCTCCAGTTTTGTTTTTTTCGTCACTAATTCTGGCCATCCTATCCCAATTACGCTCTTTTTGTCAGTAATTTCGGGTATATTTACCAAAATACTTGAACCTTTTTTCCCTACACTTGTCTTGTTTAAGAAGCATTGTAAGATTAAAATCAACATAAACTCTTTTGATTTTGGGGCCTTGCGTGAGTGATGCGAACAAGAAACATTACTTTACAACAATAAAAATTGACGAAGCTGATAGCTTTTTCAAAAGGGCCGTAGAAGAAAAGAAAATTGTTTCCCTATGGTTGAAAGGCCAAAGTCAGGATGATGTAGAAGAGTACGATCTCATTTCTTATAACGATAGTGATCACACTTTAATTATTGAAAAAAGAGGTGGATTTCTCTCAAAGTTAACAGGCTCAGACCTCCTCTACAAAGAGATCTTTTTTCGTATAAACTTTGAAACCATTAACATCTTTTCCTACTCAACACTTAAAAAAACGGAAGATGGAAAACTCATTATTCGAGTCATGAATGATGTTTATAAAAGTCAAAAAAGATCGAACTACAGACTACAGGCCAATCGCCATATAAAGATTCAATTAAAAATTAATGGTCAAGTCTACGATGCTCTAGATATCTCTGCTGGTGGTACTAGCTTCATGATCGATGACGTTGAAAAAGAAACCTATTCAAAACAGTCAGTTCATACCAATTGTCGCTTGAGACTCAATCGTTATCAATTTGATATACCTCAATGTAAAGTTATGGGTGTTTGGGAAGGAACTCATCCCGATGGAACACTCACTGGAAAAATCAAACTTGGAATCGCTTTTATCGATCTTCCTGAAAGAATAGAAGAAGACCTCTTTCGCGAAATCAATGGTGAAGCAAGAGCTGAAGAAATTAGAAAAAAGCTTGAAAGCTAAAAGTTCTTGCAACTCGAATACACCTCTCCTTTAGAAAGAGCATTCTTTGCTTTTTCTACATTCATGATATTTTTGAAAGCAGCTTCATTGGCCATAAAGAACTCATAGGCCTTCTTTCTTGGAAGAGAAAAAAGAACTTCCAAAACGGAAGAAGCAAGTTCAGGATACATTGATAAAACCATCTCAAACTCTTCTTTCATGGTCTTAGAGCAAGAGACAAAGGATGTTTTCACATAAGAAGATACGAGATTTTTATTCTTAGATTGAATAATTCTTTCTCCCTGCAAGGCCATCCATTCCTTTCGATACTTCGATAAATGAATGAGTGCCATCTCAAGATAGCTTGCATCTTTAGAGACATAGATAGACTCCTGCATCTTGTCGAGTACATCAGGGTGATTTGGAAGAAAGCGACCCAGATAAGTTAAAACCAATTCACTATAGCGACCTGATGAAAGAGATAGTAATTCTTTGATCGAGCGCTTCTTTCTTTTACTTTCAAAAGCACTTTTAAATAAACTTGCATAGAAGTGAACTTTTAAAAGTTCAGACATTTTTTCACTTGTTTCAATTTTGTCTAACTGCATTTCATTCCAAGAGGAAACGATCTTGCCAAGAGATTTTAAAAGAGCAATTTTCTCCATCTCATCATCTGATGAACTACTCGCTTTCCACAAGTTTAAAAAGAGATCTTTAAATTCTTGTTGATCATAGTAATGTCCCATAAATTCAAGGGCATGATAGCGCGGTGTTGATTTTAAAGAGGAATAATGACTAAGCATCCACTTTGCTGCCTGCTGATTTCTCTTTTGCGCCAGTCTGAAAAAAGCACCATAGAATTGCATTTCCTGAGGCCTTGTTAAGGACGCTAAATCACTCGAAACAACTGCATTATTTAGCAGCTGCTCAGGATCAGCAGGAGCCTTTAAACGAGGGGCAATATTAATAAAAAGAAGGCCTAAGCCTCCCAAAACAAAGAAGATTCCTGAAATTAATTTGCCATGCTTTTGCAGCATCACTACACCTTTTATTTAAGACTAATGAAAGATTTCACTCCATTGTTAAAGCATTGACACTTATCAGTCAAAGTTGTAGTTAAATACACTGCACAATTCATGCAACTATTTATAAAGACGAGATACATATTATGACTAGACCTTTCGTTGGCGTGGGAACACGTACCGTTGAAAAAGCCCAAATGCTTAAAGACAATAACCTCTATCCTTTCTTTCGTTCGATTGAAGACTCAGAGGGAACGATTGTTCAGATTGATGGTAAAGATCAGATTATGATCGGATCAAATAACTACCTCGGTCTAACTCACCACCCACATGTTAAAGAGCAAGCAATCAAGGCCATTGAAAAGTATGGAACAGGTTGTACTGGTTCACGTTTTCTAAATGGAAACCTCAACATTCACGAGGAACTTGAAGAGAAGCTCGCAAAGTATCTAGGACATGAGAAGGCCCTCGTTTTCTCTACAGGTATGCAGACAAACCTTGGTGCCCTTTCGGCAATTTGTGGGCCAAGAGATTGCATGCTCTTTGATTCAGAGAACCATGCTTCTATTATTGATGCCTCTAGACTCGCTCTAGGTGCTACGTTCAAATACAAGCACAACAATATGGAAGACCTTGAAGAACAACTCGCTTCAAATGTTAACCGCTTTCAAAAAGTTATCATTGTTGCCGATGGCGTTTTCTCAATGACAGGTGATATCGCTAAACTTGATGAGATGTGTGCACTAGCTGAAAAGTATGGTGCTTATGTTTATGTTGATGATGCACATGGTATCGGTGTCATGGGTGATCGTGGACGTGGGACAATGGATCACTTTGGAGTAACTGACAAAGTTGACTTCAACATGGGTACATTCTCTAAATCATTTGCTTCAATTGGTGGAGTTGTTTCTGGTTCAGACGAAGCGATGGAGTATGTTAAATATAACGCACGCTCATTCATGTTCTCAGCATCAATGGCGCCAGCAGCAGTTGCAACTGTTTCTGCTTGTCTAGATGTTATTCTTTCAGATGATACAATTCATACGAAGCTATGGAAAAATGTTGAATTCATGAGAAAGGGATTCAAAGAAATTGGTTTCTATACATATGATTCACATACTCCAATCATTCCAGTCTTTATTGGTGATGATTTAAAATCAATGCAAGTAACTCGTTTTCTTGCTGATAATGGTATTTTTGCAACTCCAGTTATCCCACCAGCGGTACCAAAAGGAGAAGCTCTAATTAGAACTTCTTACATGGCCACACACAACGAAGAAGAACTTTCAAAAGTTCTTGAAGTGTTTGCTGTAGCAAAGAAAGAATTCGAAATACCATCTTGTATGCAATAAGCTTTTAAAAGGGGATGTCATGAGCTTGGCCATTAGAGAAGTTGATCTTTTTAATAACAAAAAAGAACTTAAGGCCTTCGTCGACATTCCCTGGACAATTTATAAAAATGACCCAAACTGGGTTGCTCCTTTAAAAATGGCCGTCAAAGAGCTTTTCACTAAAAAACACCCCTTCTATCAAACAGGCTCACTTAAGTCTTGGATCGTTTCTAAAAACGGTAAAGATGTCGGAAGAATTTGTTCTATCGTCAATGATGCTCACAATAAATACCATGAGGAAAATGTAGGCTTCTTCGGCTTTATCGAAGCTCCTAATGATAACGAAATTTGGGACCTCCTTATTGAAACAGCTGAAAAAGACCTAAAGTCTCAGGGCCTACTTGAAATGAGAGGACCACTTAACCCTTCGACAAATTACGAAGGAGCCACTCTTATTGATGGCTTTGATGGACCTCCCGTACTTATGATGTCTTACAACAAAGAATATTATCAAGAGCAGCTTGAAAGAAGAGGCTATGGAAAATCAAAAGATCTCCTCGCCTACATCTATGATCTCGATAGTGAACTTCCTGAAGTCATTCATAAAATTGCAGATCGTGCTGTAGCGAAAAACAAGATCACTTTTAGAACCCTCGACAAGAAGAATTGGGCGCGAGAAGTTGATCTTATGTTTGACCTTTACAATAAGGCCTGGGAGAAGAACTGGGGCTTTGTCCCTATGACAAGGGCCGAATTTGATCACATGGCCAAAGATCTAAAAATGCTTGTTAAAGAAGACCTGATTATGTTTACTGAGGTTGATGGTAAGGCCGCTGGTTTTCTTGTAGGTCTCCCCGATCTCTTTCAAGCACTACACAAAAACCCATCTGGAAAACTTTTTCCTACAGGAATTTTTAAACTCCTCTTTTCAGATCGCTATATAACAAGAGTAAGAGTTCTTTTAATGGGAGTCCTTCCTGAATATAGAAGATATGGCCTAGAAACTCTCCTTTATAGAGAAACAAAGAGAAATCTCAATCAGAACTACCCACAAGTAAAGCAAGTTGAGATGAGTTGGATACTTGAAGACAATCTTCCAATGAATAAACCTCTTCAAAGAATGGGCGCCGTTCCTTATAGAACGTACCGTATCTTTGGAAAAGAGCTCTAGATGAAAGTCTTTGTTACAGGTGCAACAGGCTTTGTCGGAAGTCACCTTGTAGAACAACTTCAAGATCAAGGTCATGAAGTTTTCTCACTCGTTCGCACGCAGAAAAAAGCACAAGAATTCAACACTCCAGGAACCCTCATTCAAGGTTCATTGAGTAGTGAAGGTGAAAACTCATGGATCAACGAACTTCCAAGTGACCTCGATGCCGTGATTCACACGGCCGGAATTGTTCATAGTCTTGATACAGATGTTTTTTATAAAATTAATACTGAAGCAACAAAGCAGTTAGCTCTCGATCTCATGATCCGTTTTGAAAAGCTAAGATTTATTTTTATCTCTTCTCTCGCGGCCGCTGGACCAAGTGATCAAAGAGATCACCTAAAAGAAAAAGATGAGGCAAGTCCAGTTAGCGACTATGGTCGATCGAAACTGAAAGCAGAAATCTGGCTCAAAGAAAATTTAAAGAATCGTTTTGAACTAGCAACAATTAGACCTCCCATGGTAATAGGCCCAAGAGATCCTGCCGTTTTAGATGTTTTTAAAATGGTAAAATCTAAAGTCGTTCTCGTTCCTGGAATAAGTGGAAACGAGAAGAGATATAGTTTTGTTTGCGTCTTTGATCTGGTTGAAACAATCTTGAAAACTCTTACGAAAAATGAACTCAGCTTTGCTGATACTTACTATAGCTCATACCCTACAGTTATTACTATGGGTGAACTAACACAAAAGATTCAAGATGCACTTGGTATAAAAAGACTACTTTATATTAAGGCACCAAATCCTTTAATTAAGTTCATCGCAACTCTCATTGGCCTCTTTAAAATTGATGCCAGACTGACTCCAGACAAAGTTAATGAGATTCTTCCTATGAGCTGGACATGCAATCAGGAAAAGTCTGTGAAAAACTTAGAACAAGTTTATCAATACGATCTTGAAAAAACTGTTCACGAAACTCTTAAGGACTACCGTCAGAGGGATTGGCTTTAAGCATCGACTTGCAAATCGTATACTTCATTTCCTCTCGAGCCTTATCTGTACGAACACCTTTGAAGGCCATTTTAATAACCTTATCTCGATCAATTAAATAGGTAGCCGGCGTTGCCATTTTCATGAAGACTTTCTTTTGACCAAAGCGATGAATGATTTCACATTCTTCATCACTGGCAAAAAGATAGGACATAGGATTTTGATCAAGCCATGCTCTAAGATTCTCACTCGATTCAGCTGAAATAATTAAGATAGTCGCCTTATTATTAAAACTCTCCTGCCACTTTCTAATTTTTTTCAAATGGTTGGCACAAAAGGGACACCATGTTCCCATGATAAAATTTAAAACGACAGGTCCATGCTTGAGAGATCGAAAGAGATCAAAATCCAAATTATTGACAAGCCTAATTTGAAAGTTATCAACTGAATCACCATTTTTCATAAAAAATCCTAAAAGTTTTTTACCGATTGAATAAGAAAATCAAAAAATACACAATATAAAAAAACGGGCAGAGGTAAACCGATGAGAGTTCCAAGCGCATAATTTTTGAAACCTGTTCCACTCATAGAGAGTGTGTAATTTAGAGCAGGATTGGTTTGAAAAAGAATCCTCAGCACAGCAATAGAGAGGATGGGTCTTTGATCTAGCTTTGAAAAAACTTTATTAAAAATCTTTGAATCGATTTCTCTTAGCGTATTATGCCCTATGAGTCCGACAACAAAGTAACTAAAAAAACATGAGATAAGGGCCGCTAAAAAAGTTAAACTTCCCCCGCCTATTTTACCCAGCACAAGAATGGCCGAAAACAGAAAGACCCAGCCTGGAATATAGAGCAAGTTTGCGATACTAAAAAAGACAACGAAGAGAAAGATTGAAAGACTCAATTCTTTTTCAAATAGAGTTTTTACATTGGCAACACTGAGATAGTCATGAACGCCAAGAAGTCTGGCACCAATAAGGATCGTTATGATAAAGATAATAAGGAGAAGAATTTTTCTTTTAGCATCCATTTCCCTATCATAAAGAATCTCTATTTAGAAAACAAATATTAAAATCGATAAATCAATCGCGGTCCATAAGCACCATCATGATAACTAAGGCCAACCTCAACTTCATGTTCAAATAACCATTGATAAAAAGGATGGTTATTCTTATAACCGGCCGCTCTTCTCACTCCTTCACTTGCAAAGGCAGATAAAAAGAATGAACCGATAAGGTCAGAGACATAGTGGCGCCCTTCTCTTGCTCTTTGTAAAGAAGACCAATATGTGAGAATTAAAGGCGGTAATGACCAATATGGCCCATAGAATTGAAGTGTCTTAAAGAAGAGCGTTGCATAGGGAACAATATGACCTGATGGAAATGAATTCTTTCCACGAAAACTAGTTTCCCACTTACTTTGACCTTCCTTATTTGGTCTTTCATGGCCAGGGATATAACTAATGATTCCCGTCTCTAAAAGAGTGAGATACATGGTTGCCATGTACTCCATCGCAAATTGCTGAACATGAGTGTTGTTATTGTTTCTGCCATAGGCATAAAATGCTAGCGGAACAAGAGGAAAGTTAAAAACGATCCCAAGGTCACCAACAATATCATAAGACTTTCTAAGAGGCTTTGAGCGCTGTAAATCAGACATTCTCTGATCTTCTTCAAAAGCATACCAAGTTAAAGGAACACCGGCCGCAGCGTAGTAGAGATTATTCTTTTCTTGAAATTGTAAATAAGAACCACGAACGAAATAATTGATCGTTTTCTTTAGATCCAAAAAACTCTTTGAGTCCGCTTCTTTAGAAAATGCGCTCCCACAAAAGAGAACAACAGCTAACAACAATGCGCGCATAGTTTAACCTTTTACTGATTAGGCATTAGAATCTTTGTAATACTTGTGCTCTTCTTTTGGCCCTGTGACAGTTCTAAAAACATAATCCCAAAGTGGAGAGCTCACTCCATACTTTGCTTTTTCATGACGAAAGTGATGCTGTAGGTGCCACTTCTTTAGAAAGCGCCCTACCTTACTTGTCATTTTAAAGTGGTGAGTAGCAAAGTGAATATAGTCATAGCAAAGATAACCAATCATAAAAAATCCCATAAAAGCATCGAGGTACTTTATGGGAACAATAAGACTAAACATCAAATATAAAAGACCTGAAATTAGCAAAGCCGGAACTGGTGGCATAACCAATCTTGTTGGATCATTAGGATCATCATGGTGTAGTCCATGAAAGAGAAAAACAAAACGATCTGAAATTGGCCCAATCACTGGAAAGTGAAACATAAAACGGTGAAGAAGATACTCCATCAATGTCCAAACTAGCATACCAATAAAAAAAAGGGCGACAAACTCATTTGTATTCATTCCATAAAGAGCATGACCTCGATAGAGAAGATAAGAAATAATCGGCGTCCACATAACAAGAGGAATGATTGGATGAACATGAGACATCGCCTCAAGAATCGGGTTTTTAAATAATCGAATGGAATTATATTTTTTGCTCATAACTAGCACCTAGACGTCTTTTTTATTGCGTCAAGTTACAATAATTTTCCGCGTTCGTAAATGTTCAGAATCAGAGAAAATAAACTATGAAAAATTGATCATAATAGGATACAGTCGGCCCATGAAAAAACTCATTTTAACAAGCCTTTTTCTCTCATTTTACGCCTTTGCCAGTGATGCTCCAATGAAGCTTGATACTAGTGAACTTAAGATGTTGAGAGATAATCATCAAGTAATTAAAGAATTAAAATCGCCCAAGGGGGCATGGCCTGTCGTTAGGCTCTATCAAGTCATAGATGCCTCGCCTCTTGAGGCCACGGCTATTTTCTTTGCCTTGGACTACCAAAAAGACTACGTACCAAACCTCGTTCGCTCTGATATTGCAAAAGTAGTTTCACCTACAGAGGTGTGGGTTGAATATGAAATGGACATGCCATGGCCACTTTCAAACTCAGTTTATTTACACGGCCACAAGCTAAAAAAGAAAGCAAAAGATCACTATAGAATTGATTGGTGGATGGAGAGCTCAAATACAACAGAGCTTGTCAAAGGACATGCAGAATTTCTCCCCTTTGATCAAGGGAAGACTTTGATGCTTTATCAAAACTATGTCATTCCAAAATCAATTCTTGCGAGCTTCATCAAAGGAACAATGATAAAGGATGTACAAAAATCTCTATCAGCAATTAAAGATCATATCGTTTATTGTAAAAATAAGAAAAAGGAGCTTTTAAAAAAATATAAAGGCTTCATTCTCGATTCTTTAAATGGAAAATCAGTCTACACTCTAAACAAAAGAAAATAAGACGCAAGCTGTTAATGTTGACTAAGTTTCCACTTTCAGTTGGTTACAAATACCGGACTAACTGGCTCAACTCAGTGTTAGAAAAGTTAAGAAAAACTACCTTTAATTAAATTTAAGGTTACTCTAGAATGGATTTTACAGAGACACGAGATTGATAAGTATCGACGTTTGACAAGAGGATTTGGAGAGCGTCGATTTTTTTTGCTCAAAATTTAAGAAGAAAATAAAAAGGCTCCCAATGGGAGCCTTTTTTTATGCGAACTTTACAACACAGTAGTTTTTCTTTCCCTTTCGAAGGATCAGAGAAGTCTCACTGGCGAGATCTTCTTTTGTCACCACTTGATCAACACCTTTTGCCTTGATGTTATTGATGCTTACACCATTTTGATCAAGAGAGCGTCTCGCTTCCTTTTTAGAGCCAAAAAGAGGTGTTTGCGAGATCATATCAAGAATTGGAAATCCAGCGCTTAAATCGGCCATAGAAAGCTCGACAGAAGGTACATCTTCAAAGATTGAAGAGACTTCTTTATCCGATACATTTTCAATTTTCTCACCAAAGAAGAAGCTTGTTGCGCGAAGAGCTGCATTAAGGCCCTCTTCACCATGAACGAGTTCAACAACGTGCTTGGCGAGAGTTTTCTGCGCTTGGCGAAGATGAGGCTCGGACTCAACTTTATTAGCAAGCTCAGTAATCTGCTCAAGTGAGAGAAATGTATAAAACTTTAGAAGCTGAACAACAATGGCATCATCAGTATTAAGTAGAAATTGATACATTTTATAAGGAGATGTCATATCACCATCTAGGTAGACAGCATTTCCTTCAGACTTACCAAACTTCTTTCCATTGGCATCAGTAACAAGTGGAGTTGTCATGCAGTAAACTTGGTTCCCATTCATTTTACGAGTGAGATCCGTTCCTGCTGTCATATTCCCCCATTGATCAGAACCACCAATTTGAAGTTCTACGCCATGGGCCTTATTTAAGTGAGCAAAGTCATAACCTTGAAGAATTTGATAAGAGAACTCTGTAAAACTAATTCCTGAATCAGAATTAATTCTCGATTTAACAGAATCTTTATTGAGCATTTCATTCACGCGAAAGCGCTTTCCAATATCTCTTAAAAGTTCGAGAAACGAGATTTTTTGCCACCAATCACGGTTATTAACCATCGTAGCGCCATTGTTCTTCGACTCATCAAAGTCAATGAAGCGCGAAAGTTGAGCACGAATGGCAGCGATATTTTCTTCAAGAGTAGCCAGATCAAGAAGATTTCTCTCCTGACTCTTACCAGAAGGATCACCAATCATTCCCGTGGCACCACCGACAAGAATATAAGGAGTATGCCCTGCTTTTTGAAAGCGCATACAAGTAATGATTGAAAAAAGGTTTCCAAGCTGAAGTGATTTAGCAGAAGGATCATACCCACAGTAGAACTTCATCGACTTTTCATCTAAATGTTTTTCAAGCTCATCATGTGATTTTGCTTCAATAATTCCACGTTCAACTAAGTCTTTGTAAAAGCTCATTCTACTTCTCCAATCTGTCTTTAATTACTTTAACAGGACTTAAGGCCACAACACCTTTTAGATCAGGTCCATGTGCTCTTCCCGTTAAACAAACTCTAATCCCCATAAAAAGAGGCTTTCCTTTAATTTTTAATTCTTTCTTCAAGTAGTTCATCCAATTTCCAACGTCTTCTTCCGTTGCGTATTCACCTTCTACTTTTGAAAGTTCTGCTTTTAGATATTCTTTAATCTGTGGAGTCGTCTCCCAGCTCATGGCCTCTTTGTATTGCTCATCTTCATCAGCTCCAGGAACAAAGAAAAGATCGAGAAAGTCTTTTGCTTCACTGAAAAGTTGAATCTTTTCATTAATAAGAGTTGCAAACTTCTCTTTCCACTCTTGAGTTTGAGAATTAAATCTCTCATCACCAATAAAAGTCTCAAAACCTTCAACCATTTTTTCAACAGGAAGAGCTCGCAGATATTGTTCATTGTAGTAATTCAATTTTTTAATATCATACATCGCTGGAGATTTAGATAAACGTGAAAGATCAAAGCTCTCAAGGGCATTGATATCAAAAATGTCCTTTTCCTCTGGATGTGACCAACCAAGAAGAGTTAGATAGTTCACAAGGGCCTCTGGAAGATAACCAAGCTCTTTGTACTGAGTCACTGAAGTTGCTCCGTGACGCTTAGAAAGCTTCTGGCGATCTTCACCAACAAGAAGTGAACAGTGAGCAAACTCTGGAGCCTTCTCGCCCATTGCTTCGTAAATCATAAGCTGACGACAAGTATTATTTAGATGCTCTTCTGCGCGAATAACATGAGTGATTTTCATCATCGCATCATCGACAACACAGCAAAAGTTATAAACAGGCATTCCATTTGATCTAATAATGACAAAGTCACCGACCATATCAACAGGCCATGAAACATCACCACGAACGATATCTTTAATCGCCCAAGTTTTTCCAGGATTTTTAAAACGAATCACGTAGTCTTCGCCTGCTTCAATTTTCTTTTTTGCTTCTTCAAGAGAAAGATCGCGATACTTACCGTGGTATGTGTGCGGCGCTTTCTTCTCGGCCTCAGCTTTAACTGTGAGCTCTTCTAGTTCTTCTGAAGTCAAAAAGCAGTAATAGGCCTTGCCCTCTTGAATAAACTTTTCTGCGAGGTTTTTATAAATTTCTTGTCTCTCTGACTGACGATAAGGCCCATAGTCACCAGGTCTATCAGGTCCCTCATCATATTCGATGCCACACCATTTTAGATCATTCACTTGAGCTAGTTCATATTCTCTTTTAGAGCGCTCAAGGTCAGTGTCTTCGACTCTTAAAATGAACTTCCCATTATTGGCCTTAGCAAAAAGATAGCTATAAAGGGCCGTTCTCGCTCCACCGATGTGAAGGTAGCCAGTTGGTGAAGGTGCAAAACGAACTCTTACAGTCATGACAATTTCCTTTTATTTAATTTCTATTAGGCCTTCGCCTATAAATTATGATTTTGACTTCTAAGTTAAAAAATCTCTTGAGCATTATACTAAATTTCAAGAGTTTATAAACTAGGTAAACCCTAGAAACGAGGGTCACCAATATGCATTATTCAAAAGTTAATGAATATCAAAAGTGACAGCATTCCAACAAGCTATAAGCTTAAAAAAATGGTGATTTAATTATTTTTTATACCTAAGGATTTATGAAAAATTAAAGAGAACTTTAGGCGCAACGTGTTAACATGGATTCGTTACCATTAAAATATAAATTTCATTTACTTTCATGGGTTTAATAAATGGAAAACTCGCTGGATAACTTCCAAATTTATTTTAAAATTGAAGCGGACCCCGAGCTTAGAGTTATTGGCTTTGGTCCAGAATGTGAAGTTTATGGCATTGATCCCAAAGAGGTCATTAATAAAAGTTTTTTAGATCTCGTCCATAAAGATGATCAAGAAGTTCTACTTAAAACACAAAAGGCCTACAAAGAATACCAAGTCGATATTTTCGATACTTACTTTAGAATACAAACTCCAAAATTTGGCCTACGAAAAATGCAGGCCATCGCACAAGTGGTTAGAGACCTTAAAGGTAACTCTCTTTACTATGAAGGTTATATTAAAGACCTGACTCTAAGAAAATCGAGAGAAGAAACGAATGTTTCGACCATGAATTACTTAAAAAACTTGGCCATTCAATATCAAAATGTTGTTGATAACGTCGCAATTGTCGCTGTAACAGATAAAAAAGGAAATATCGTGCACGTCAATGATCTTTTCGTCGAGATTAGTGGTTATAACAGAGACGAGTTAATTGGAAAGAACCACCGTATTTTAAAAAGTGGAATTCATGATAAAGAATTTTACCGAGACCTTTGGGAAACCATTCAAGATAAAAAAGTATGGAAAGGTGAAATTTGTAACAAAAGAAAAGACGGAACTCTCTATTGGGTCTTTACTACAATTGCACCAATTCTAGGTCCAACTGGGGAAATCGATAAATTCTTATCCATTCGATACGACATCACTCACGAAAAGCAATTGCATGATGAAGAAGTCGAAAAAATGACTCAACAATTCATGACAGAAAAGCTTGCAACAGTAGGTGAAGTCACAGCTTCAATTGCCCATGAAATCAACAACCCTCTCACCATTATCAAGGCCCAAGCGGAAAAACTTCTAAGAAGAAATAATAATCTTTCAGAAGATATTATAAATTCTGCCGAGAGTATTTCTAAAACGGCTAATCGGATTCAAAAGATCATTGAAAGTATCAAAACACTGTCTAGAAATACAGAGAATGACGAACTTGAATGGTTTCCTCTGCATGAAGTTATTGATCAATCGGTAGAAATTCTCAAGCATAAGATGATCAAAAATAACGTCTCTCTTTCTCAGATGCACATCCCTAAGCACTACTGTGTCTATTGTTATCCAGGAGAGATAACACAAGTTTTTACGAATTTAATATCAAATGCTATTGATGCTGTTGCCGAACTACCAGAGAGGTGGGTCGATATTCGCTTTATTGAAAATGGTGATGAGATTGAAATTCTTGTTATTGATGCTGGTCACGGCATACCACAAGAAATTGCTCAAAAAATAATGAGACCATTTTTTACCACAAAGAAATTTGGTCAGGGAACTGGGCTTGGACTAAGCTTCAGTAAAAAAATCCTTAAAAGGCACAACACAACACTCGTTTATGACGATAGCGCCAAGAACACAACCTTCAAGATCAAATTAAAACTGAAAAAAGATGAGTATTTAAAAGCGATGTAGTATCGAGATATCCTTCGTCTTTTGACCATCTGGAAGAATAAACTCTCCCTCTTGAAATTGCTCGATAGAATCAATGTAATAACTTTGATCATCAGTTGAAATCACTTCAAATGAAAGAACATAAGCAAGATACTTTTTAGAATCTTTTAGAAGTATTCGGTCTTCTAATACCTCAAGAGATTGGCGATTCAGTGTTGTTAGACAAAGTTGATCTAAAGAACGAGCATCCATATAATCAACTAAGGCTTCTTTATCATAGGCAATGAGTTCTTTGTTTTCCGTGTAGAGATTTCCAAGCATCTCAAAAGATTTAATCTCACTTCTACTATAAGACTTTGCAAGAACCATTGAATTTCTGTCGCGACACTCACCTTCAATTATCTGATGATAAAAGACAGGGTTCCCCTCTTGAATATTCAATAGCTCGCCCTCAAAAGAACAAAGAGCATAGCTATACTGACCTAGTGGAAGATGTGCTCGGTCTTTTAGATTAACACTCTCATTATCTTTGTGACTATCGTTAAAAGTATAAATGACCTGTGCTACTTCGCACATTTTTTCTATTGCATAGTTTCCACTAATTGAGCGAACAATATAACTTCCCTTAGAGGCATAAGCTGAAATTTCAATTTCACCAATACTTAATTGATCACTCATAGAGAGAGAGAGTTGCCCTTCTCTAGCACGTGCAGGAGCAAAAGGTGCACCTGTCCATGTCAATGTAATAGAGCGCGAACTCGAATTTCCAAGTTGATCAGTAACTTGATAAAAAATTGTATAAGTACCATCCGTATCGGCCGTAACGGCTGTATCTTCGGTATTGGTCGTAGAAAAGTTGATCGTTCCAGGACCAGAGCTTTGTGACCATGAATAAGTTAAAGTTGAAGTATCGGTAACTGTTGCATCAATTGCAACGGCAACAATTCCCGTTCCATTAAAGCTATTTCCCACCACGATACTTGGCGCATTGGTATCCCAAAGAAGCGAGAGTTCATCAAAGCTGGAGTTTCCTGCGGTATCAGTAACAGTTAAGCGAATAACATAAGAGCCGTCACTATCGGCAGCAATCGTCGTATCTTCACTTGTGCTACTTCCAAAAACGATATTTCCAGGACCAGAGACTTTTGTCCAAGCATATGACTGAACATTTGTTTCTGTAACCGTTGCATCGATTGTCGATTGCGCATTTAACTCGAGATCTGCGCCAACATTGACGACAGGGTTTGTTTGATCCCATGTAAAACTTAGTGAATCACTGGCACTATTTCCGGCAGCATCAGTAACGGTCAAAGTAACAAGATAAGTACCATCTGCAATCGCAGAGATATTCGTATCTTCAGCACTTGCACTGCCAAAGCTCACATTGGCCGGTGCAGTCCACGAATAAGTCATGGCCGTCTGATCGCTTGTTGTTGCATCGATATTTTGAAGTGAATTGGCCACAATATCAGAACCGACATTAACCGTAGGAGCAGTTGTATCGTAGACAAGAGTCATTTCATCAAAAGAACTATTCCCTGCCGTATCGACAACTGTTAAACGAATAACATATGTTCCATCAGTAGAAGGAAGAATGGTCGTATCCTCGCTAGTCGCACTTCCAAAGCTTACAGAACCAGGGCCTGAAACCTTTGACCACTGGATCGTTGAAATATTTGTCTCAGTAATCGTAGCATTTTGACTTATTTGAACGTTTGATGTGGCATCGGCCCCTGCATTAACAACAGGAGCAGTGGAATCCCAAGTGAGAGTGAATGAATCGTTAGATGAATTCCCGACAGCGTCTGTTACAGTTAGTGTTATTAAGTAGCTCCCATCAGCAGAAGCTTGAATCGTCGTGTCTTCACTCGTAGCACTTCCAAAACTAATATTAGCTGGAGCACTCCACAAATATGTCATCGTCGTCAAATCACTTGAACTTGCATCTAGAGTAAATTGAGCTGATTCGATTCGATCGGCGCCAACACTAACAACAGGGTTAGTCGTATCCCAAGTGAAGTTCATCGTATCACTAGAAGATTGTCCAAGCTCATCTGTTCCAGTCAATTTAACGACATAAACCCCATCGCTATCAGCACTAATTGTTGTATCTTCACTTGTGGCGCTTCCAAAAGTTAAGTTTCCACCACCAGAAACTTTAGACCATAGATAAGTTAAGGTCGTCGAGTCACTTGAAGTTGCATCTTGATTGACTTGAACATCAGTTTCAACATCAACCCCTGCATCAATTACAGGAGATGCTGTATCCCAAACAAGGGTCATTTCATCAAAGCTACTATTTCCTGCTTCATCTGTAACAGTCAGGCGTATAACATAACTTCCATCAGAGTTTGGGGAAATAGTTGTGTCTTCACTTGTCCCACTTCCAAAAATAACAAGCCCAGGACCCGATTGCTTAGACCAAACATAAGAGAGATTACTTGAAGCGTCTGTAACAGTGGCATCTTGAGTTGTTGCATTATTTAAAGTCTTATCTGTTCCAGCATTAACAACAGGTGCCGTCGTATCCCAAACGAGTTGAAAAGTATCAGTGGCCACATTTCCAACAGCATCGGTTGCCTCTAATTGAATAACATAAGTTCCATCACTTGAAGCTTGGACCGTAGTATCTTCACTAGTAGCACTTCCAAAGGTTATCGTTCCTGGTCCAGAAACTTTAGTCCAAGAATAAGTTAAGTTCGTTGCATCCGTGACGGTGGCATCTTGATTGAACTGAACATTAGAAACGACATCAACACCAGCATCAACAACAGGATTAGAAGTATCCCAAGTAAAATTTAATTCATCAAAGCTACTTTGACCTACTTCATCAGTCACAGTAAGACGGATAACATAATCGCCATCGGCATTGGCCGATATTGACGTATCCTCACTTGTTCCGCTGCCAAAGATAATGGCACCAGGCCCTGAAACTTTTGTCCAAACGTAAGTAAGGTTTGTTAAATCACTCGTTGTTGCATCTACATTCACTGCAATATTTGTTTCAATATCAACGCCAACATTAACAGTAGGATTAGTCGTATCATAAGTGAAACTCATCTCATCAAAGCCAGAGTTTCCAGCAGCATCAGTTGCAGTTAAGCGGATAACATAAACACCATCGGCATCAGCAACAATTGAAGTATCTTCACTCGAGGCGGAACCGAAAGTAATATTTCCAACACCAGAGATTTTAGTCCAAGAGTAAGTAATGGCCGTGGCATCTGTTACCGTTGCATTTTGATTAACTTGCACATTTGTAATTTGATCATTTCCTGCATCAACCACCGGAGCAGTCGAATCCCAAGTTAACGAGAAGTCATCACTCGAACTATTTCCGGCGCCATCGGTAACAGTTAATCTAAGAATATAACTTCCATCAGTGTCAGCAGTTACAGTTGTATCTTCCGCCGTTGCAGTTGCGAAGGTAATTGAACCTGGACCCGATACTTTTGACCACTGATAATTAATTGTGCTGTTTGCATCAACGACTGTTGCATCTTGATTAAAAAGAGCATTCACAAGTTGATCAACACCAGCGTTCACAGAAGGGTTTGTTGTGTCCCACTCAAAACTAAGATCATCAAAGGACGAAAGTCCAAATTGATCAGTGGCCGTAAGTCTTATGACATAAATACCATCGGCATCGGCACTAATATCTGTGTCTTCACTGGTTGAAGATGAAAATGTTACATTTCCTGGTCCAGAAACCTTTGTCCAAGAATAAGTTAAACTCGTTAAATCTGTTACAGTTGCATCTTGTGAAACAAGGACATTCGTGTTCTGATCAACTCCAGCATCCACTACTGGAGCAGTCGTATCCCAAACAAGGTTCATATCATCACTTGCAATATTTCCAGCTTGATCAGTGACAGTCAGACGAATGACATACTGGCCATCGGCATCAACACTTATATCAGTATCCTCTGAAGTTCCTGCACTAAAAGTCACATTCCCAGGCCCTGAGATTTTAGACCATAAGTAAGTCACACTTGTCGCATCGCTGACTGTTGCATCTTGAGAAAATAGGCCATTAACGACCTGATCGACTCCAGCATCGACAACAGGATCTGTAGAGTCCCAAGTGAGAGCGACTGTATCACTACTCACATTTCCGGCTCCATCAGTAGCTGTTAGACGAAGAACATAATCGCCATCAGTTGTTGTAAAAATGCTTGTATCTTCACTTGCTGAGCTTCCAAAAACAATCGTTCCAGGACCCGAGACTTTAGACCATGAATAAGTGAGAGTATTGGAATCTGTTACCGTTGCATCAAGGTTTGCTAGTGCTCCAGTGATCACATCGGCCGGCATTGTAATAGCAGGTGCAGTGGTATCCCAAAGAAAATTGACATCATCAGTTCCAACGTTTCCAAGAGCATCGGTGAGTGTTGCACGAAAGACATAGGAGCCTTCAGTATTAGCTGAAATTGTCGTCGTCTTAGAAGTCGATGAATTAAAACTCATCGTTCCAGGACCAGAAACCTGAGACCAAACAATCGTCGTTGCCGTTGTATCTGTCACAGAAACCGTTCTTGAGACAGCAACATTTGTATTAATATCAACCCCTGCATCGACAACGGGATTAGTCGTATCAAAGAGCAAGGTAAAACTATCTTCACCAACATTTGAATAAGTGTCCGTGGCCCTTAATCTGACAACATAACTTCCATCAGTATCGGCAACGACACTCGTATCTTCACTTGTAGCACTTCCAAAAGTTAAGTTTCCAGGCCCCGATACTTTTTCCCACAAGTACGTCATGGCATGAGCATCGCTGGTTGTTGCATCTTTATTAAAAAGCGCACCGGCCACGACATCTGCACCAACAGAAACACTCGGCTTCGTTCCATCCCACGATAAATTCATCTCGTCGTATGCACTATTTCCCGCAGCATCCGTTGCCGTCAATCGAATAACATAATCGCCATCGGCGCTAACACTAATTGTAGGATTTGTAGAGTGAGAGGAGACTGTCAGCGAACCAGGGCCAGATGTGACACTCCACCTTAAAGTCACTGGATTTAGCTCAGTAACAGTAGCTGTTTGAAAAAAAGCGGCATTTGCTAAAAGATTATCTCCACCAGCACTAACAACAGGATCAGTTGTATCATAAGTTAGTTCAAGAATATCACTTACAACTTTTGATCCAGAAGTAACTGTTAGTCTAAGTTGATAATCGCCTTCTGTACTTGGAGTAATGATTGGTTGTGACACAGTCGTGCTTGAAAATCCAATAGAACCTGCTCCAGAGACGACTTCCCATAGATAAGTTTTGTTAGGAGCATCAGAGATCGTTGGCGAAGCTGTAGCCGTTGAATTTGTATAAATCTTGTTTCCGGCATCAACCGAGAGCGTTTCCTCCTGAATAACAGGAGTTATAATAGATTCTTCACCCCCGCCACCTAGGCAAGAGCTAAGAAAGAAAGTGAGGATAAGAGAGATAACAAGACTTCTCATCGAACTTGCCTCCCCCAAAAATCAAACGGAAAAGAAACACCAATCGCTATTGAACTTACTTCAAAGCTCAAATCTCCTTCTAACTTTGTGATCACTCCGTTCTTTGTTGTTTGAGTATCAAAAGTCTCATTTTTAAACTCGGAGAAAAAGTGCATCATCCATGGACGATAAATAAGAAAAGACAGCTCCCCTTTAAAACCACTTCCAGAATAAGTGCTCTCATCGGCGGTACTCTTCATTTCAACAGAAGGCATCCAGCCAGCATAGAGGCGCAACACATCACTAAAGCGAATACCTGCACCAACAACATAGGCCACACCGATGAAGTTTTCCTTTGTCCCACCAGGGGATTCAAGTGTTCTAAAGTGGCCAGTCATTTCGGCCTTAAAAAATGGTAAATTATTTTGGTAGCCAATCCCAAGGCCACCATCGATTGCGCTCATTCCATAGGACTCATTGAGTAACGTCGCATCACCCGAGGCGTGCAAAGTTGCATGGGGCTCAAAGAGAACTCCAGCAAAAGTGCTTTGAATGAATAAAAGAAAAAAAACTAGTTGGCGCATTGGCTTCCTTGCCTCAAAAGCTCCACTCAATAGAGCTTAAAAAATTGTAGCAATTTGATCTGATAAAGCCAAATTATCGTGAATAAAATGCGCAGTGTCATTATGCCTAGACACCACTGTAAAAAATCAGCTTTTTATTAATGTCTTTATAGATATTATGCTATAATAAAATTAACTTGAAAACTTAACTGCCTGATTTAATTATGAAAAAGTCTATCTATGAATATTCAGATTATAAGAACTTTCTGAATGACTACATTATTTCAAGGCCTTATCGAGGCAGAGGTCTAAAAGCAAAAATAGCAAAGGCCTTAAGAATACACACCGCCTATGTCTCGCAGGTGCTAAATAATCACCCGCACTTTACGCTTGAACAAGCTGAAGAGCTGACAGAGTTCTTAGGTCTTACCAAGAACGAGTCGCACTTTTTTCTACTTTTAATACAAAAGGAAAGGTCCGGCTCAAAGCGACTTGAAAAATACTTTCTAGGACAAATTGAGCAATTTAAAGAAGAACAGAAAAAACTCAAGGCGCGCTTAGAAGTTGATGATGAAATCAAGGCAGAAGATAGACAAACCTATTATAGTAGTTGGCACTACATTGCCATACATGCACTTCTTTCAGTTAAAGAGTATCAAAATAAAGAAGTGATATCTCAAAGGCTTTCTCTTCCCCTAGAAAAAGTAAATGAGGTCATTGAATTCTTATTAGAAATTGGATTGATCGTAAAAGAGAGTGATGGTTATAGTTTTACATCTAAAGACTTTCACCTGACTAGTGATAGTCCAATGATTAGTAAACACCACACGAACTGGCGCTTAAGATCAATCTCATCTTTAGATCGAAAAAGCGACGATGACCTCCACTACTCAGGAGTTATCAGCGTAAAAAAAGAAGATGCCTTGGCCATTAAAAATATTCTGATTAAGTCACTACAAGATGTAAGAGATGTTATTAAAGATTCGAGTGAACAAGAAGTGTATTGCTATACAATTGATATGTTTGAAGTATAAAAAAGGCCCTCGTTAAAGAGGGCCTATATGTTTTAATAAAATGTCACGTTGTCATATTTTAAATCAAGTAGATATTCAAAATTTTGCGCGATATTCTTTTGAATCTTTTTCCCATCATGATAAATCAAAACAGGCTTAAACTCACCTTCATTACGAGCTTTTTCGGCAACGTGATCAGGAGAGATCGTATAACGACCGACTTGCTTGGCCACTGGCCATTGATAGTCTTCGTATACAACGTAAGCAAGTTCAGAGCAAACAATTTTTTTATCCGTTTGAACATTGAAGTTGAAGTCATATTCTTTCCCAACCTGCATGAAAGCTTTTCTTAAGTAGTGCTTCTTATCTTCAAGTGAGAACTCTTCTTTTGTACGAACAACTGCAAGGTCATCAATATCGAGGAAGTGTCTAAGAGAGTTGATTTGAACCCCTGGTCTTAAGGCCTCAACAATATTTCTTCCATTTCTAATTAATGTTTTAAAGTCATCCCCTTCATAACCATTTACACTAACAGCGTAGTCATAAAGTTCATCTAACTCATCCCACATACCGATTTCTTTAAGTTCTTCTTCTGTTCCAATCCAAATGGCCACGTGTCCCCAGTGCCCAGGAATGAACTTATCCGTTAATCTAAAAGGCGTTTTCTCAAGAAGAATATCTAATGCCTTAATTTGCTTTCTAATAGATACTTCCTCTTGCAGAGTAATTCTTTTCATTTTCCCGGAACGAGACTGAACAAGACCGACTGTATTTCCAAATCCCATACTTACGATATTCATTGATTCATCACCAATTTTAAAAATTCTATCGCGAAGAGATTTAGCGAAACGATCTAGCCTAAACTTAATACGATCACCAATTGTGATCTCTTGAATCTTTCCATAAGTATAAGAACCATCAATCAATTCATTGAGGTAATGGTTGTAACTATTAGTTGTTAAACTTGATTTAGGATTACTCTTTTCCCACTTCTTAATATCTTGGATATATTCAACAACTCGAAGCGCTCTTTTGTAGTTATCAAGTTTTCTAAAATTTCCAGAAATCTCTTTGATGAGTCCTTCAACTTCTACGTTATCAAAATTAACGACACGACGAAGCTCTTTATCCTCATCATATGGCTGAATTGCGAGGATATAGTTATCATAGAGAGTAAGTGCCGCAACAAGGCTCTTTTTCATTCTTAGAACATGAAGCATTCCTTCATCTTCCATTGGATTTAATTCAATATTTACTTTCTTATCGATATCGAAGAAATTTCCAAAGAAACCAGAAAACCAGTTCGCATACTCTTTATTAACTCTCGTTTTATTGGCCGTGATTTTAAATTCAACTTCTTTATCACTGTACCACTTATATTCAGAAACATTTGTTAATAACTCTTGTCTATTCGTCGCATATGATTTTGTCGTCTCGTGAATGAGACGAAGATCTTCAGAGCTTAGTACTCTTTTGTCTTTGCTCTTATTCAGTTTAGCCTTTTCAATTTTATTTCCAATATTATTATAAAATGTGATGGCCCTCAATCTGAGTTCTAAGGCCTTTGAAACATTCTTATTAAAAATCTCAAAATTCTCTTCGTAACTTTGAAACTCGTGATAGACCGGAGACGTTTCCTCGACCGAAGCGACTTTCCTACTATTACTTTTAAAGTTAGTACAAGAACTTACCCCTAAGGATAGAGCTAAAACCAAAGAGCGATAGCGCATTGAGACCTCCCATAATAAATCATATGCTTTTGTGACTGATCACTGACCTATCGGACAGTTTCACTCAAGTATCAAGTAAAAACTAAAAAAGCTCCCTAGTTACGGGAGCTTATTATTTAGTAGTAGCGAATTGGATAAGCTTCAAGATGATCAGGAAGCTTGGAGCGATCGAAGTACAAAAAACTTTTAATCTCGATTTCTGTTCCTACTTCTACGGCCTCGAAGAGCTCTTTCATTTGTTCATCTGTGATACCGATACATCCAGAAGTCCAGTCAAAATAAGGATAAAAATAAGCTCTTAACCACTCATCAACAGTCTCAACATCAGCACCAATTTTGGTAACAAAGTCTCTAACTACTTTTGTTGGACGATATGGGAAACCATGAATAAGGATCATGTCCCCTAACTCCCACTTAGTTTTCCCATTTTTCTTTCCCCATGCAATATCCTTTTTATTTGGATAATTTATTAAGAGTGAAAGTGGGTATTGAGTTCTTTGTCTTTTCTTAATGATTTTATATGACCCCTCTGGAGTTCTCATATCTCCACGAAGCCTCTTAGGTCCCATTCTAAAGCCTGGAATATTATGTGAAATACTAAGAGCAATTTTATATTCACGCACAAGCTCATCTTGGTAATAAGCACGCATGAGTCTCTCTTGTTTATAAACTTTGATCTTATCTACTTTAAGCTTCGCGGCACTTGAAAATGAGACGACAGAAAAGAGAATGAGAATAAGATATTTCATAAAATTCCTCGATATAATAATTTTAGCCATATATAGCACCGAATGGGAATGACCACCTGACTTTGGCACTCTAAAGTAAAAAATATATCTTCACATTTTTTGCGAATACCAATAACTGCTAGAATTTTCTTAATCTCATCAAAACGTCTTGAAATGATTTAGTTTTAGAGCTAGCAATAAGGTATGACAAAAGACAATTATAGCTACGAAGAACAAAGACAGAAAGTCCTCGATAAAAAGATCAAGGCCCAAAAAAGTTACTCGAAAAAAATTGAGCGAGAAGCGAAGCCCGATTGGTTTAAAATTAAGCTTCCTGGTGGAGATAACTATAAAGAAGTTAAGCAAAACCTGCGTAAGAATAATTTATGGACAGTATGTGAAGAGGCATCATGCCCTAATTTAAGCGAGTGTTGGTCTCAAAAAACCGCCACGATGATGATTCTTGGTGGAACTTGTACGAGGGCCTGTAAATTCTGTCATGTCGATACAGGCAACCCTGGTGGCTTTGTCGATAAAAATGAAATCGAAAATGCTGCGCGTATGGCCGATATCATGAAGCTCAAATACCTCGTTGTCACTTCTGTAGATAGAGATGATTTAAGTGATTATGGAGCAGGACACTTTGCCGATGTCGTCAATGCCATTGCCCAAAGACATAGTGATACTCTTGTGGAAGTTCTCATCCCAGACTTTAATGGCGTTGAAGAACATATGCATACTCTTGCTAGAAGTAACCCTTTTGTTATCGCACAGAATGTTGAGACAGTTAAAAGACTGACTCATGTCGTTCGAGATAGAAGAGCTGGATACGAGCAAACGCTCGATTGCCTAGAGTTCTACAAAAAGAACTACCCTCATATTTCAACAAAAACTTCCCTCATGGTTGGACTAGGTGAAACTTACGATGAGTTAGTTGAATGCATGGAAGACCTCAGAGAGAGAAACGTCGATATCGTAACCTTTGGTCAATACCTAAGGCCGACTCCTCGTCACCTTCCCGTACAAGAGTACTACCGCCCGGAAGTTTTTGAGAAACTAAAAGAAAAGGCCTATGAACTTGGCTTTAAATTTGTCGCCTCTGGTCCACTTGTTAGAAGTAGTTATAAAGCGGCCGACTATCTTGAGCACCTTAAAAAACAAGGTCACAATGTATGAAGATCTTAGAGGGACTAGATCTTGAAAAATTTGATCTTTACCCATCTGATTACACAGTAGATCTAGAAAATAAAGAAATCGTCATCACAAAGAAAAATTGGGACTACATCAAATCTTTAGAGCTTCAAGAAATCCTTGTTGAGAGGATTTGGAAAAATAAAGATGAAAGGGCCCTCATTTTTTGCTCTCATCCCCACTGTTTCACGCTAGGAAAGGGACTGCAAAAGACCAGAGAAGTCGATAAAAATCTCGTCGATTTCAATGAACAACTTATCGATATACTTCCATTTCCCGTGCATAAAATTAGCAGAGGTGGAGGAATAACTTTTCACTATCCAGGACAATTAGTCTTCTACCCTATTATGAGCTTAGAGAAACATAAACTGAGAGTCTTTGACTTTTTGAAAAATGTTTTGAAGATGACAAAGTATAGTTTGGAACAATTGTACTCACTAAATGATCTTGAATGTGATAGAGAGCTTTTAGGACTTTGGCATAAAGAGAACAAAATTGCATCGATTGGTCTCTCAGCAAAGAGATTTGTTAGTTACCATGGTTTGGCCTTAAATCTCATTAACGATCAAAAGATGAATGATGCTCTTAAACAAGTCTTTCCCTGTGGTCTTCCAGGCAGTATATACAAGTCCATTGATCAATTGATAGAAAATAAAAACAGTGATCAATATTTTGATACAATCAAAGCTTCAATCTTACATCAAATATAGAGGGCCTATCAAAGGCCCATTTTAATATTAAAGATCGTTTTCGATTCCCGTAAAAAGAATGTCCATAACAGCATTTGGATCTTCATTTAAAAGAGAAGAATTAATTAGTAGAACATCTAATAAAACAACTTCCATATCATAGAGCGAATCAGAAAGAATCTTACCTTCAAAATTCCATCCACCAGTCCCCTGATCTGAACCAATTTCAGCATTCATTGTGCCGTAGAGATTTCCCTGTAGATGTCTTTTAATTTCTTGTAATCCCTTCTTCTTACAAGAAATATCAGAAGATTTGCACTTCTTTTTTAGAATACTTTTCGTAGAATTAAGGATAATTTGATAGCTATTTTCATCCAAAAATTGATTAAAGACTTGCTTCGACTCTAAATCATTCAGGATGATCGTTTGATCTGTACCTTTTAAAAAGTCGATATCAAGTTTCTTTAGGCCATCAGCAAAACTTGAAGAAACAGTAAGTAATAGTAAAGAAAGAATCATCATTTTTAATTTATTCATATAATCTCCAGTCATTCTAAAATATCTAAGTCTAATTTTTTAATCTCTAACTAAATCTAACAATTTTGACCCTAAAATATCCCTAAGAACTTTTTTCGCTTTTTAATATTGATCTTAACCGGGCTAAGAAGGACATTTCTTGAACCTCTAAAGATCTTGGCCTTAATATTTTTACCATCTAAAGTTCTAATAAGAGTCATATAACGAGTGAAATCCCCAGGCTGTCTGACAGCGTGTAATTTCCCATTGAAACAACTCAACATGAGCGAAAATTGATGCCCCTTAAAGTTGAAATATTCACTAGATTTAAATTGTCCACGAGCTTTCAAATTAATAAAATCATCAGTTTTAGCGCAGTAATCGACATAAGGTCTAAGCTGAGAGACGTAAGACTCTTGAATTTGATCGATGTGCTCACTTGCATCAACTTCGTAGGAGCTATAAACATTAAGGCCATCTAAAACTCGTTGAACAAGTTGAATTTTATTATGGGTTGCTTGAGATAAGCTTGCCCAGTCTTCATCTAAGGTCATGCTATAAAGACCTGCCAAATGATTAAAGAGTGCCTTTAACTCCAATATAGAATCATGTCCATCACTGGCCTTCTTTAAGTTTTCAATTAGCTCTTCTTCAAGTTCAACAGAACGTTCATCGGAGATTTCAAGTGGATTTACATAAAGGCCACTTCTTAATTTCTCTACGAAAGTTCTCGAACTCATAAGAGTCATTTTCCAAGCATAGAGATTTCGATCAATCCAAATTGATGTTTTTAAGAGCTTAAGCTTAATTAAGTTCTGAATAACTTTTTCGGACTCGATATACTTATTGCTTTGATCATTAACATTCTTTGGCGACCATTGATAAAGTTTAAAATGCTCTTTTACTTCTTCATTGATCAAATTGAGATCCATTCTAAATTTATCTTTCAAACTTGAATCCACATTTTGAAAGCGGCTTTCCTCCCACTGAATACCAAGAAGCTTTAGCTCCCCTTGATTAACATCACTCAAATCGAGAACTCCAAGTTTTAAAGAATAGAGCTTCATCGCTTGAGTAGAAAGAAATTCATTGATATGCTTAATATCTTTTTTAAATTGAGCAACTCTAGCAGTTGTAACTTTTGCTGGTAATATTTGATATGGATTCGTTGGAATAGAAAGATCATCAACCCATTCAGGAAGACGACGATCTTGTCCTTTGAGATTAATCTTTTTAATAAAGAAAGAATAATTCTTTGTTTCTTCTTTTTTCTCACTTAAAATCTCTAAGTAAATAGATTCAAGTTTAGAGATAATTCGACCTAGTTTTACCTTCTCTGCACCAGTCATACTTCCACGTAAGAGATTTACTTTTAAATTTGAAAATGGATTAAGCAAGTAACCTTGACCAAAAATAAAAGCACTATCTCCACCACGAAAACTCTGAAGAAGATCTTTATAATGGTCTAGACTTGAAAAGACTAGATCATGATTATTTGATAATTGGTAAAGAAATTTCAATGAACGTCCATAAGCGTGGTATTCGTTCATAACACTCATATTAATGAGCTCACTTAGAAAGGACTTAATTTTAGCTCTATCAGAGTCTAGAAGAGTCATTTCAACTTTAGAATTACGGTCTTTCTTTGCAAGGATCTTATCCTCAAGCTGGCCAAAATCTTTTTCATAGAAGTAACCTTCTAGATTTTTTAAATTCAAAATCAACTGAGTTTTATCACCCTTATGATAACGACTGACACGAGAGAGAAAGTCATCAAAATTTGCTAGAACATAATCACGAGATCGTTTAACTCCTTTATCAGTGGCATGAATCATTTCATGTACAAAAGTAACAAGAGTCTCTTCGATACTTCTTCTTGCAAGGTCGATTAAAAAGATATTCTTATCCCTGTTAAAAGCACCTGTTACTAAGAAGTTTCCAAAATCATCTTTTTTCATAAGATCATGAGTATGCTGATCATGATGACCTGAAAGTTCTTTTCTCTTTTTAAGACCGAGATCCTCTACTTCAATCTCACCTCTAACAACGAGTCTTTCAAATTGACGGGCAGTCTGTTGGATAGAATCATCACCAACAACCTTGATTAAAGACAAAGCCGTTAACACATAGTTTTTGACCCAGTGTTTACGAAGCTCTTTATTATATGAAGTTGAGCGAAAATCAGCATAATATCTTAGGATAGCGACTTTAATTGGATAAGTGACAGTGAAAGAGTTTTTATACTTAGTCGATTCAAAAATCCTAGCAACAAAATCTTCTTTAGAAAGTTGTTCGGATTTAAGATCTCTAACAAAAGCACTAATTTCTCTTTCTAATTGTGAGCCTTCTCTTTCAAGATCAGTAGGCCACATATTTTTTTGAACAAGTTGTTCTACTAATTCGATTGGCAGCTCATCTGATACCGCTGCATGAGCGTTAGCAAGACCAAGAAAAAATGTTGTTAGTATAAGGATAAAAGTTTTCATAAGTTTCCGTATCGATTTCAAGGGTTGAGACAGGTGTCTAAAATTTGAACACTTTTTTAAAAAATTCCTATCTCAACCAACTGTTATCGCTATAAATAATTTTCTTATTAATATTAAGCAATTCTAGTGCCAATTCTTTAAAGAGCGACATTAAGAGCCCTGATCAGACGATATACTTCAATTCTCAGTCCATCGAGTTGAACTCTCTTAGGTACTTCTCTATTTTTTAAAGAAGAAAGTACGTTTACGTAATAAGGGTTTTTCGTTAGGCCATAGGCATCTTTTAAAACACTTTTGATAACATTCTTACGAACGCGCGTATCGCTAGCGAGGTCGTCAACAAGATATTGAACAAGCTTAATAAGAAAAACACCTTTTGAAGCATCACTTTTTAAACCTTGAGAGTGACTCCACATTCTAAGAGCATGCATTCTTCCAAATTCAGCACTAGAGATATGAAATGTATTACGGTTTAAATAATCTGTGTACTCTCCAGGAAGATCATCAAGCGCACCATGGATTTCTGTGTTGTTATTAACAACTGCATAGGCAAGGTTCATTCCACCCACATAAAATGTTGTAAGTGATCTTACCGTTTCATCGTGATTAGCACCTGATATTGAAATAACTGAGCGAACCATATCTCTTGTTCTTTTAAGTGTCTTTCTCAAATAAAGTTCATCTTCATTATTATTTGAATTAGCAATAATTTCACCTGCACTGTGATCTAAATATTTAAGTCTATCTGAAAGATTAAAATCCACTCTTCTATCGAGACACTTTTTAATCATTTCTTTCGATGTATAGGCATCCGCAACAATCTCTTCGATTTCACTATCATCTAAACCTTCATAATCTAATTGATCATTCATATCACCAAGGTCATTGATAAACGTTTGATCTACCTTGCTTGATAGTGATTGATCATCGAGATCACTTAGATCCTTTGGTTCAATGGCCATAGCGCTTGCGTTTATAACTAAAATTAATGTTAAAAATAATCTTATATTTTTCATGTTAACTCCTAAAATTGATCCTTAATGTTCATCCAAATCTTCTTTAAAAAGCTTGGAGAACCGTTTTTATACACAGACATTCTAAATTCACCTGGTTCAAAAGTTGGAGTTGCAACAAGCACACTCTCACTCTGACCTTTATAGCTTTCAAAAAAGACAGCTAAAGATTGAATTCTCTCATAACTAACAGCACTCGCACTCATAGCATTAAACTCACTAACAACGAGTCCTGAAAAGATACCATCAGCATTGAGGTCAATAAGATTGTATGTATTTTGTAATTCATTTTTTCCATAAAAAGAGATTTCATCGCCGACAACCATCAACTGTAATCCTTTTCTTGAAGAACCACTCGCGAAAAAGCCATGCTTAGAGCGTGCACTTAGTTTTGGGTTACGAGTTTTCTTGCTTTTTCTTTTCATCTTGAAAATTTCACCTTCGAAGGCACCATTTTGACCTTTCAGTAAGTAGCTAAATCCCTTATTACCATTGTACTTAGAGATAAGAACAACTTTCGAGCGAGGATTATCCTCCGAATCAATTTGAACATTACCACTATTCGTTACGCTAAGAGGGCTCAGCATGATATTCTTTCCATTTTTTGTTGCTCTTGAGTGATAGATTCTTCCAATACTCGAAGTCTTTCCAGCAACGGTTTTCTTATCAATAAAAAGAAAAAACTTTCTCTCTTTATCGTTAACATCTTCTTCTACGAGAACTTCATATTTTTTCGAATAATTCATTCCTTCAGCTTCATAGTAACCACTTTCAATCTGTAACTTTCTTTTAGCTGTCGTTTCTTTTACTTCTTGAAAGACCTCGTCGAGCGAGTATGATTCAATTTTTTGAGCATAACTCATTGGTTGAATGGCAAATAATAAACTTAACGCTATTGCTTTTGTTGTCGTTTTCATCACTACTCCTCTTAGAAACAAGTATCTTTACTTACATATACATTGTTGATTGTTTGTCTCAGTTGCTTTAGTTCAGCTCTTACCACTTTAACTTTACGATTTGATGGAACTCGAATCTGATCACATCTATAATCGACAATAAGATTTAGGATTGCTTCGATATTTGCATTTACTTCACAAAGATTTCTTCTATAAACACTATTAGAAAAAAGCGTTTTAGTAGAAGCAACCATGGCATAGGCCATATCTAGCTCAACTTCATTACTGGCAAGGGCCAATGAAACTTCATCAAAGAGATCAAGATACTTCTTTGAAAGAGTTTTTACCTTTTCAAAATGATCTTTAATGATGTTAGAGTTAAAAAATGATACTCCGTAATATCTATCAACGAGGTTTGTATAGTAACGGCTATCGATCTCATCGTATGTCCAAAGAGCAAGATCAATTAGCTTATTAAGCATCATGAACTCAACTTGAATACCGATGTATTTATTCTTAATATTCTCAGAAATCGTTTTCTTAAGAACTTGAGCAACTGAATTCGCGTTTTGTATCGTCTGCGCACTAAGAGGTGGAAGCTCTGTACTCATATAAGGATTTAATCTCGATGCTTCAGCAAGAACTGAATGTAGACGTTGAACCGCTTCATTTTTCTTTCCATATCTCCATTCATCAACGGCCATATTTCTCTGTGCTTTAATTTCAGCAAGAACTTCAATACATTGATCAAAAAATTCAAGAGAATCATTTTCACTCATACTTTGAGAATGAATACTCATCGCCTGTGAAAAAGAAATTGTTTTTTTAAGTGGACACTGTCCAGCAGAAAGAGCTGGCATTGAGTTTAAAGAAAGTGTCATTAATCCAAGTGTTCCGATAATTTTTGTTAATTTCATTGTTGTCTCCTTTTGATTTGTTGAAGACATCCTAATGGAAACAATGAATTTCAAAGCTTAGATAAACTTACAATTATGGACCATTTATTTTAAATAATTACGACAACTTATAACGGACAGAACGTCCAGCGCCAAGACGAATAAGCGCGCCACGATCCAAAAGAATAGAAACTTCTCTTTTAATTGAACTCTCAGAGAGGTTCGTTTTATCGACAATCTCACGCCTTGAAAGCTCTGCACTTCCATTTTTTAATGAAGTCTCAAAGCATTTCATAATGAGGGCCTGATTTCTATTATTTGACATTGTTTTTTGACAGCGTTTTTTTACGTAGAGGATGAAATTCTTTTTATGATTCCAAATATACCCCTCTTTACCTTTAACAATGACCTCATCATCAAGAAGACTTCGCGTTCTTTGGATGGCCGTATAAATACGAGCATCATGAATCAAAGGATCGTAATTCTCACCCCAAACAAGTGTAGTAATATCTTCTTTTGTTAATTCATCGGGAAAGCTTTTCATGAAAGAGACGATGAGCTCTTTAAGTTGATTTCTCTTTAATAAATCTTCGTTAACTTTTCCTTCAAACCAAAGTTCTCCGAGTTCACTAATAAAGAGATACTTCTTCAAAGATTTTTTATAATTTTCCTTTATGTTAGAACATAAACTGTGTTTACCATTTTCATAGCGGTCATAGCTTTCTTCACCTTCTACTTGAAGATTGTTTACAAAAGCTTTAATTCGGTTTTGATCAAAACGTCTTAGTAAACTCCAATCAAAGCTCTCCTTCTCATCACTGGATGCTTTTGAAAAGCTATACCAATGGCGTAATTGATCTTTAAGACTTTCATCCATCAAAGAACAATCTAGTCGAGACATAAAATCAGGATCTTGTTTTGAAAGATAGCTCATTTCCAAGATATCCAAAATGAAACTAAGATATGTTTTTTGCTCTGCTGGTGAAATTAACTTTCTTATTTTTTGAATTTGTTTAAGCACAAGGGCCTTATCACCAGAGCTCATCATTTCACGAAGCTCTCTTTCTAATTTAAACTGCTCATAAAAAGGAGTTTTAATCATTGAATCGAGTTTGTCGGAAAATAAAATTTGAAAAGGCAGACCAAACGCCTCTTCATTCTTTCTATGTTCTATTTCAGACCACATCTCCAGTAATTCATCTACAGGAATATCATATGAACGTAGCTCTAATTCGAGGTATCGAATCTGATAATCATTTTGTTGATTTGTTTCTATACTCTTTTGCAATAATTTATCGTAAAGTTCTTCAGCTAAGATTCTTTGATCTAGCGCTAACGAAATGCGAATCTTTTCACAATATATGTCTCTCATTGAATAAAAAGGTGAGTTTTTACCAATCAAAGACAAGGCCTGATCAATAAACTGAACAGAGTCACCGAGCTTAAGATGATGCCTTTCGTGCTTGGCCATAAGTAAATTTAGCCCCGCTTTAACAAGAGTGTGACCAAATTGATCAGCATAGGGGTAAAGTTCCTCGTAGGTTTCTTTAATTGCATTCCAGTCTTCTTTTCTTAAATGAATCCATACAGCATTCATTCGACTGACAGCATGGAAATAAAGATTTTTACCTTCTTTAAAAATATCCGCGGCCTTTAGAAAGTGCTCAAGAGCAAAGTAGTCATCATTAGAGTGATAATATGAGCGGGCCAATTGAAAATGTAAGTTCCCAAGAATCTTATCATCTTGTGCAAACTCGCTATTAACAACCTTTGCCAGAATAGTTTTAAACTTATTAATAGCAAGAGAGAAATCTTCTTGCATAATGGCAACACCCGATTCAATTTCTATAAGAATCTTAAGTCTTTCGTTATCAACTTTAGAGATTTCTTTGCAGACATCTTTTGATATATCAAAGAAGTAAGATGTATTTAACAAAGTGATATATTCATAAAGAAACCACTCTTTAGCAGCTGATAGATTAGAAAAGTCTATAAAACGCTGAACAAAGTGATGAAGAGCTTCTTTAAGTGCGGCCCTATCACCTCTTAAAATATAAATTTTCATTAAATAACGATACAACGTTACCTTGGAATCAATATTTAGATCATTTGATTTTAAAACAGCTTCAATATCTATTTTAAACTCTTCTAAAAATTCTTTTGAAAAAGATTCAAGACGAGATAAGTCGAGATTGAGATCAAGCTCCTTCAAATAAGAGTTTATCTTATTGCCATCACCTCTCTCGAGATGAAGAATGAGTGTCTCAAAGCTTCTATTATTACTTCTTCCACTGAATTCCAATAATTCAGCTTGAAGACTCTCCAATTCATTTGCTTCAAGTTCATCAAGTAGAAAGACTTCAATATGCTTCGCTAAAAAGTATCGATCATCTTCATCATTAAATGATTGAATTAATCCTAAGTTAATGAGTTTTGTAATTTCCCTTTCATCATCTAACTCTAGCAATGAAGTTAATTCGTCTTTTGAAAGAGAGCGAGAAAGTAAAGCACATTTTTTCAATCCGCGAATGATCTCTTGTGAAAGATTATTGAGAAGCTCATCAAGAAAGTGCTGAATCCCCTTGTTCCCAAGAGAGTACAAATTCATTAAAAGAGGAATCCCCGATGTTTTAGAAATTAGATCATCGACAGACATTTTTAATTGATGCTGTTCAATAAATAGTGCCACCTCTTCGTTATCAAATGTAGGTGTTTTTAAGCGCGAAAAAATAGGATAAAAGTCATCAGAGATAACTTCATCACTCATAAAAACTTGCTTTGGAAATTGAGGCCTGGATGTCGTGAAGTTTATAAGTAATTCTTTAACAGTGTCAGAAATATAGTGAATATTATCCCAGACAATGACATCAATACCTTTCCAATCCTTTGAATACTTACGAAGAACCCACTCTAGTTGCTTCCCGTCTGTTTCAAATTCAACTTCATAAGAAAGAATTTCTAAAAGTGAGGTTTGTCTCTCAAGAGATATCCAAAGATAACTCTGATCTCTATTGGCAAGATAATGAGAGAGCAGACTTGATTTACCAAGTCCTTTCTGTCCATATACGAATAAGACGTGCTGACTTTCATAGAGCTTATCCAGCTTCGAAAGTAGCTTCCCTCTTTGAATCACGATGTAATTCTCCCTTTCTCTTATTATCGGATCATTTTAGTCAGATCCTTAGAGAAAAAAAGACTCCATCAATGCCCAGAATTCTTCCTCATTTTCATGGGTTAGCGGGTAGTCAAGGCCATTAAAATAATGTCCCTTGGAGGTATTAGAATTAAAAAGTAAGGCATTTTGCTCGAGTTTATTGTGGCAATTTTCAACCAGAGCAACAGGAATTGTGAGGTCCCTATAACACAAAGGTTCTTCACCTTTAAACGATTCTTCTATCTTCTGTGCTATTTCTGGACAAAGTTGACTCAACTTCTTCAACTCAAAGTCACTATCCACAAGGATAAGTCCACTTGCTTGAATTAAGCCCCTAGTAACTGCTTCACAAGCGAGATAGACAGAAGCCCCGGAGGCAACAATAAGAGGGCGAATAAGACCCGTCTGCTTACATGTTTCAACTAGGTCGCTAAGATAGTCTTGAATATGATGATTCACGGCCAAGGCATTTTCAGATTGTGAACGCAAAGTAGCCGCCACACCATAACGATGTGACATACAACTCAGATCGCGATGCCATTGCTCTTTTTGATTATCTAAACTATGGATAAAGAGTAATTCTCCTTCACCCATTTCATTTGAAAAATAAGCATCGAGCTGAACATCCTGGCGATTAATACTTGTGATATTACTCATAAATTAAGAACCCTTATTGTTCATGATATTTATCATCCTTTCACAATAAATTTCTTTCCCCCCTAGGATTTCATGAACTTCTCCTTAAAATATGCCATATTGTTACGTTTTTCAAGAAAGGCATAAAATCATGGGTCTTCAGTCAAAAGTTTTAACTGTTCTTGTTATTATTTTTATCTCGCTAACAAGTGGTATTATCTATCTTAATCACCAAGGAGAGAAGGCCTTCGTTGAAAGCGTCGTAGAACAGCAAACCCACCATACCGTTGATCAATACTTTGATAGCGTGAACACATTAATGATTACAGGGGCCATGGATGATCGTGAAGTGCTTCGTAATAAAATATTAGAAAGAAAAGAAATTATAGATGCGCGTATCATTAGAGGTAGCGAGGTTTCAAAAGTCTTTGGTCCAGGATTTGATCACGAGCTTGCTAAAGACGAGCTAGATAAAAAAGCACTCCAAGGGAATGACTTTTCTTTTATTAAAGAAAATGAAAAAGGAATAAGAGTTCTCACCGTTATAAAACCTTTTAGAGCACTTAAAAACTATAGAGGAACAAATTGTCTTGAATGCCATGAGGTAAAAGAAGGAACAGTTCTTGGGGCAGTTAGAATCTCTTACAATTTAAATGATCTCGATGCGCAAATTGATTCAAACACAATGGATACAGCAAAACTAATGGCCTTCCTCTTTTTTATGGCCTTAATTCTCATTGCCTTCATCTTACGTCTTCTCATCATCAAAAGAATTACCCTCTTTAAAACTTCTTTGGATCAAATGAGTAAGAACTTTGACCTTACGACAAGAATCAGTGATACAAAGTCAAAAGATGAAATAGCAAAAATGGCGATCTCATTTAACCAAATGATTGAAAGTTTTCATAGCGGAATGAGACAAGTAGAAAATGCGACAAGAGAGCTCATTAGTGGAAGCCAAGAGATTGCGAGATTAACAGAGAATACGAAAGAAGCGATTTTCTCGCAACAAGATGAGACCAATAAAGTTGCAAGTGCAATGACAGAAATGAGCACGACGGCCAAGCAAGTGGCTTCAAATGCTCATGAAGCAAAAATTGCAACAGAAACAGCAAATGATCAGGCTACACAAGGGTCAAAGCAAGCAGAGTCAGTTCAATCAAAGATTAGTACTCTCACCTCTTATGTTGAAGATACAACTAAGCGCATGGAAAACCTTGAGATGCAAAGTTCTAAAATCACAGAGGTCATCGATATGATCAATGAGATTACAACTAAAACTCAACACCTCTCAATTAATGCCGCTGTCGAAGCTGCTCGAGCGGGAGTACACGGAAGAGGCTTTGTCGTCGTGGCCGAAGAGATCGGAGAACTTGCTCAGCAAACGAAGCAATCAACAAACCAGATTCAAGAGATCACACAAGCTCTTAAAGATACTATTCTCTCTACGGCAGAAATTATGAGAGAAACAAAGAATGTCGCGCAAGAAGGTAATGAACAAGTTGTTCTCTCAACAAATGCTCTTATGACAATTGCTAAGGAAGTTTCAAACGTTAACGAATTCAACTCTCACATTTCAATCGCAGCAAGTGAACAAAGTAGTGCCTCTGATGATATTGACTCTAATCTACAAATTATTATGGATCTCAATAATCAAACATCTCAAAGTGCAGTAAAGATGGAAGAAGTTGGCGAGCAATTCTCAACAATGGCCGAAAACCTTAAACTCTTAATTTCGAAATTTAAACTATAGTTTCCGACTAATGTCATCAAGTGTCCTATCATTTGATGACATTACTTGTTTCAAACATATTCAAAGCGATAATAGTTAAAAGACCTTAAATTTGGGAGTTTACTATGAAGCTTACGACAATGACTTTGTCATTACTACTTTCCTATAGTGCATTTGCTCACGATCCAAGTGATGCCATAAAAACTACAGTGCATTTAAAAAACTATCATACAGACATGCAGAAAATTCAAAAACTTGACTTCGATGTCGCCGGTGTCGATATAAAGAATAAAGTAGTCGATCTCTTGTTAACAAAGGATCAAATTGAAAAAATTCAAGAACTAGGATTCGTTTATCAAGTAGACTGGAAAAAAGAACGCAAGGCCCTTGATGAAGGCTATAAAACACACCAAGAAATTGAAAGTATATTAAAAGAATACGTTAGGCGATTTCCAAAGATTGCAAAAATCTACAAAATAGGAAAGTCTTTCGAAAATCGAGATATACTGGCCCTCAAAATTTCAGATCATGTAGAAAAAGATGAAATCGATGAACCAAGCATTCTTTTCAACAGTATGCACCATGCAAGAGAAGTTATGTCACCAGAAGTGAGCCTCGATATTATCGATCAACTTCTCACTCAATATGAGTCTAACCAAACTTATCGCGGGTACGTAGATAGAAGTGAAATCTGGGTTGTTCCAATGCTCAACGTGGACGGAAATGCTAAAGTTTGGGATGGCTCACGAATGTGGAGAAAGAATACTCGCCTATCAAACGGGGTAGATATTAATAGAAACTATCCTTACAAGTGGGGAGAATGCCGAGGTTCAAGTGGTTCAGCATGGTCACAAACTTATCGTGGACCGAGTGCCCAGTCAGAGCCTGAAACAAAGGCCCTCATGGGACTCGTTAAAAAGATTCGTCCCGTCTTTAACATCAGTTATCACGCCTATAGTGAAATCGTGATTTACCCACAAGGATGTAAAGGACAGAGGGCCAATAACAAAGAAATCGTTGAACCAATTGGAAAAGAAATGGGTCGACTCATTGATTACCAAGCGGGAACAGCATGGGAGCTCCTCTACTCAGTCGATGGTTCAGATATCGATTGGATGCATGATGCCTATCAGGTCATCCCTTATGTTGTGGAAGTGAACTCTAGACGTGAAGGATTCCAGCCTAATTATGAACAGTGGCGCGATAAAACAGTAGAGAGAAACCGTGCAGCTTGGCAGTATCTCTTTGAAAGACTTCATGGACCGGCCGCTTCAGGAGTCGTTCCAGCAAAGTACAAAAAAGATGCTCGCATTCATGTGTACAATAACGAGAATCAATTGATGCAGATTTATCGCGTAAACGACGATGGGAGCTTTCATATTATTCTCAATGAAGGAAAGTATCGCTTTGAGCTTCATACAAATAAAAAACAACATGCATCAATAGTTGCCAATGTAGCTAAAAGCAATTTTCAGCTCAACTTTTAGCCTAAAACCCTTGGAGGTCGGTCACAGAGATTGGCCTTCAAGACATTGAAATTACGTACTTTTCTACGCATTCATTACAGCGAATATTAGCTCCTTTTTTTCCTTTCCTAAAAGCTTCATTATGATTATGATCGACTCGTTAAATGCTTAAATTTTTAAGGAGTTGAGACCATGAGAATTGGTGTTCCTAAGGAAATCAAAAACAATGAAAATAGAGTTGGACTTGTTCCAGGTGGAGTAAGACAACTTGTTATGGATGGAAATGAAGTATTTGTTGAAACAAATGCTGGTTCAGGAATTGGAATTGATGATGAAGCTTATGTAAAAGCTGGTGCTACAATTCTTGGTTCTCTTGAAGAAGTTTTCGAAAAATCAGATATGATCATTAAGGTAAAAGAACCTCAACCAAGAGAGATCGCTTGCCTTAAGCCTCATCATATTCTTTACACATACCTTCACCTTGCTGCTGATCCTGAGCAAACAAAAGGGCTCATGGACTCTGGAGCAACTTGTATTGCTTACGAGACGATTCAACCAGAAGATGGATCACTTCCACTTCTAACTCCAATGTCTGAAGTTGCAGGAAGAATGGCCACACAAATTGGTGCTTCTTACCTTCAAAAAGATCACGGAGGAAAAGGAATCCTTCTTGGTGGTGTACCAGGTACAAGAAGAGCGAAAGTAACCGTTATTGGTTGTGGAGTTGCAGGAACAAATGCGATCAAGATGGCCATGGGAATGGGTGCTGATGTAACAGCAATTGATCTTTCAGCAAGACGTCTTGCTGAATTAGATGACCTCTTTGATAACAGAATCACAACTCTTTATTCAAACTTAGAAAATATCGAAAGTTCAGTAATTAATTCTGACCTCGTTATTGGTGCGGTTCTTATTCCAGGTGCCAAAGCTCCTAAGCTTGTAACAAGAGACATGATCTCGAAAATGGAAAAGGGATCTGTTGTAGTCGATATCGCTGTAGACCAAGGTGGATGTATTGAAACTTGTAAGCCGACGACTCACCAAAACCCAACGTTCCTAGTAGATGACGTTGTTCACTACTGTGTTGCCAATATGCCAGGTGCTGTTGCTCAAACTTCAACTTATGCTCTTACAAACGTAACATTAAATTATGCAAGAATGATTGCAAAATTTGGTGTTGACGAAGCAGCAAGAAAAGATGCAGCTTTTAAGAAAGGGATCAACGTATACAAAGGTGGACTTGTCTATAAGCAAGTTGCTGAAGATCTCGAACTGCCATATACAGAATTAAATATCTAATAAAAAGGCCCTCTAATTGAGGGCCTTTTTTTTAACTCGCTTTATCTTCTACTTCAACTTCTTGATTTAATATTATGATCTCTGGGCGATGTTGATCAGAACTATCTTTTGCCCTTCGATTATAGGCCCTATGCTCTCTTTCTTTTCTCTTCATTTCATCTGATGGAATTTGCGGAACGACAATCTCATCATCAACATACCACCCCTCATCAGAACTCTCTTTTGAAGACTCTTCTCTACTATGAGAAGATTTGCTCGCAATAGAGTTTTTAAAGAGAAATTCTAAACTATTAGAATAAACTTCAAAGGCATCTGCCTGTAAACGAGTTGGAGAAAAGAGTGAATTTACAATCGTAAAGAAAACAGAAAATGCGATTCCCATGATTGATGTATTCATTGAAAAGGCCATCTGATCAAGAAAATGATTAAGCACCATCTGTGCACTCTCAACATTTGACGGATCCAGTCCTTTAAGTCCTGGAATACCTTTAACAATACCGAGAAATGTTCCAAAAATCCCACCGACAATAAACAGACCAGGTAAGAGATTTAAAAATTGGTTCGCCGTTTTAGCAGGGATAACTCCAAAAAGAAAATTAAAGTAAACATTCGATGAAAAAGCAAAAGAAGAAACTGATCTAAAATTTGGACCACTCTCCTTTTCGATATAACGAGTTTGCTTAATTGTATCTTCAAAAAGTGCCATTGCACCAGAATCAATGAAGAAAATCCTATCAAGAAAAGATGTCGTCTGATCGAATCTTCTTCTCATATTCTTTTTTCTCATCAGAAAGTAATCATTCCAAGTTTTATTGAGAAGAAACTTTGCCAGATGATGAAAGCTCATTGCTTTACTCTCTTCATATGTTCCTTCCATATGACGGTGAACGCGAACTTCAAACTCTTTTACGATTTTAAGTTGAGTCTTTGCGATATAATAAATTAGCATCTTCATACAAAAAAAGATGACGAAAACACCCGCCATAAATGGGATGAGATAGCTCGAACTTAGCTGACTTAATCCTAGTGAGAGTGAGTTGACCATTTCAGATAACATGATTCTTTCCTACTTTGCTAATATTTTAAATTAAATTTGATAACAACTTTTTGTTGTCCCTTACAATTGTATTTTTCACAGTACTTCTTCCATGATAGCTTCTTCTTTTTCGATAACTGGGCCGGAACTCGTCCCTCAAGATAAGAACGTCCCGAAACCTTAGTCATTTGAAACATTTCTTGCTTCTTATCAAAATCCTTAACTTCATAAGGATTGAAAACATACTTAAAAACCGATCTCGCTCTTTTGTAACTTAGATCCATATTGTAATTAAGTGGCCAGTAGTTTTTAGCAGAAAGTTCTTTTGGATTCACAAACTTCTTACCAAAAACAGGAGAGGAAAAACCGACGATTTCGAAATTACCAATTCGTGTGATAATCGCTGGATTGTCAAAGAGAGCGCGAGCATATGTTGGAATAACTTTACTGATTTTATCTTTCATCGCCTTATTAAGTTTGTGACTTCCCATCTCAAAGTAGGCTTCATCAAAATTAAGACTTACTTCACCCGTTTTGCCATCAACAATAGCATCGATATTATTGGCCTTAAATGCATCAGATAAGACTTTAGAGATATCTTGAATGGCCTTTTTCTGATCAACTTTAGAGAACTCAAGAGCTTCATGAAATTCCTTTGCCTGTTGATCGTTCTTTGCAACCAAAAACTCTTGCTTCTTTTTCAATGCCTCTTTTTGACCTTTTAATTCTTCAAACCTTTGCTCAAATTCTTTTTCTAAATTAGCAATCTTTTCTTTCTCACTATTGGTCATTTGCACTTGCTTTTCGTATTCTTCTAAATGCTCAGACTCTAGAGAAGCAATTTTTCTTTCATTTTGATTTTTGATACTATTAACTTGTTTTTCAAATGACTTTTTAAGTTTAATTTTTTCAGCTTCAAGGCTAGACAATTGATCCGTGTAACTAGCAACGATCTTCTGTTTTTCTTTCTTAATTTTATTTTGAATAAGAGAGATCTCTTTAACATGGTCACTTTTAACTTTGCTAAGACTCGTTTTAAGACGTTTCTTAAATTGCTTTTTAACATTCTCAGTTTCCTGATTAAATTTAGCATTAAGCTTCTTCTCTATATCAGCAACTCTTGTCTTATAATCTTGATCAAATTCGGCCAAGGTCTTCTTCTTAAATGACTGCTTATATTGATTAAGATTCTTCTCTAGTTTTTCTTTTTCATGAACTGTCTTAGCGATTTGACCCTTAATGGCCATATTTGCATTAATAATTGAATTGAGTGTTTCTGCAAAATTTTGATATTCTGCTTCCTTTGTTGCAAAGCTTTTAGAGAGTTTTTCATACTCTTCTTTCTTTTGCTTCTTCTCTTGTTCAATGAGTTTTAATTTTGAAAGGGCCTGTTGATAAACCGCAAGCTCTGACTTTGAGGCCCTATTGTTGATATAGTCCTCTTTTTCAGTTTGATAAGTTGCTATAATCCTCTCATACTTTTGGATTAGCTCTGTTAGTTGCTTTTGTTGTTTTGCTTCAAGGTTTGCGACTTCTTTCTTTTGTAGCTCTTTTTCTTGCTCTCTTTGAATGGAGCCCATAATCTGGTGCAAACTATTTTGAATATTTGCTACGATAAAGAGAAAGAGAAAAACAAAAGATATAGCAACAAATAAATCACTATAAGAACTCAATGCTTTTTGAGAGTCATCGCCTTCAAGTTCATTATTTCTAAATGGGTTTCTATTTTGATAATCCAAAAGAGTGCTCCTTGTAAGCACCCTATCGACAATTAAATTCGTTTTATTAGGATCACAGTCAACTTTATCAAAAGAGAAGAAAATCTTAACAAAAGCGTCCATTTTCTCTAAGAAATTCAAGAAAGTGGACGCAAATAATCAAGTTACTTTTAAATAATTTTATCTTCCCATACTCGTATCGTGAAAGACCGGTGGAGCTTTCTCAAACACAAAGGATGGAATCAAGCTTGAGACGACTGTATAGACAATGAGGCCTGATAGAATCTCAGGAGAGACATCAAATCTCTCTCTTAGAATCGATACAATTACAAGTCCGAAAATCAATGTAGGAAGCAGAGACATGGATATGGATAATCTATTTTTCCAAAAATCAGGGATAAAGTACTTCACTGTCACAAAGACTGAGAGAACGCGAATTGCAAGAAAGACCAATAAGAAAACAAGTCCAATTATGAGCCCTTTCATTGAAAACATCTCTGTTGTAATTGTAAGTCCAGCTTTATAGAAATAAAACGGAACAAAGAATGAGAAGAAGACGCTAAGAGATCGTAAAATATTTTCGTGATTATCTTTAGAGATAAAGTGTTTAAAATTCCCTGCCACAATTCCTACAATAAAGGCTCCAACAAGATAGTAAGTCCCAATTTTCTTAGTCACAACACCACTAATAAGAGCGACTAGAATAAGAAAGCCTACTTCAGTATCGGGAGCATAAGGGGCAACTATACGTAAGAAAAATTTAAATAACAGAGGTAGAAAGACAATTAATAAGACCAAGACGGCCTTTGAAACAAGAAAGTCTTGCCAAGAGCTCGACTGAAGCGCAACAAAGAGAATTAAGATCGCCACAATCTCTTTAGCAATGGCCTTCGATCGAATCCAATATTCTTCACCGGCGGAAAACGTATAATTTTTAAGAGAGTTTAAGATAAAGCCAGTTGAAGGCGTCATCAGTCCTAAAGATAAAATAATGGCAGCACGGTAACTGAGATCAAAAAAGAAGGTCAGTCCATAGGCTATGGCAAACAGAAGAACCGTAGACTTTAGTAGGTCCATACTAAGGGTTTTCCCATCTTTTTTAAGCTCATCTAATTCGATCTCCATCCCTGCAAAGAGAAAAAGAGAAGTAATTCCAAGTCTAGAGAGCATTAAAAGAAGTTGGTCGCCTTGAAACCAATTGAGAAACGCCGTTGTAAAAAAACCTAAGGATAGACATGTAATTCCAACAGGAATTCTAAATCGGAGTAAGAGCTTAGGTAAAATAATAACACTGACAAATAAAATCAGGTATTGGACTTCAGAAGAAAGTAGTTTCAATAGTAACCCTTGTTAATTTTTTATCTTATTTTACTAAGGGAAAACCTAAACAGTCACCTTTTTTTTAACCAACTACTCTTCGAAAACTAACACCGATTTGACAAATTCTACGCTAAATTTGGCATCATAAACTTAAACGTTAAAGGATGAACGATGAAAATACTTAAATTACTGCCTCTGCTCTTAATCATTTCATGTGCCACAACAACTTCAACAAAAACTATCAAGGAGCGTGGCGACAAGAATATGGAGAAACATTTATTTCTACTTAATGATCGCCACTTGGAGATAACGACATACGTCAAATTAAGTTAAGGCCTCCTCTTAACGAAGGCCTTTTTTGATTTCTTCAACAACACTTGGATCCAAGAGAGTTGATGTGTCACCAAGACTATTAAACTCCCCCGCAGCAAGTTTGCGAAGAATTCGTCTCATAATCTTTCCTGAACGTGTCTTAGGAAGACCCTGGACAATTTGAATTTTATCAGGCTTTGCAATTGGACCAATGTGTTTAGTGACCTCGGCCCTAATCTCTTCTCTGAGATCATCTTCGTTTTGCTCACTTCTCACAATGAGAAAGGCATAAATTCCTTGTCCTTTAACATCGTGTGGATAGCCAACAACCGCTGTCTCAATAACCTCAGGATGCTCATCAATTGCATCTTCAACTTCAGCTGTTCCAATGCGGTGACCAGAAACGTTGAGAACATCGTCAACACGTCCAGTTATTCGATAAAGGCCTTCTTCATCTCTTTTTGCACCATCTCCAGTGAAATAATGTCCAGGATAGGCAGATAAATAAGTCTGCTTAAATCTTTCGTGGTCACCCCAAACCGAGCGAAGCATTCCAGGCCACGGTTTTTTCACACAGAGATTTCCTTCAGCTGGATTTCCAGTAACTTCTTTTCCATTTTCATCTAATAACACCGGCTCAATCCCTGGCATTGGTCTCGTAGCAAAACAAGGTTTGCCCTCAGTAACACCAGCGAAGGAAGTAATCATGATTCCACCAGTTTCAGTTTGCCACCAAGTATCAACAATTGGACAATTCTTCTTGCCAACAACTTCGTTATACCACTCCCAGGCCTCTTCATTAATTGGTTCACCAACACTTCCAAGAACCTTTAATGAGGAAAGATCATACTTATTTACCCACTCGTCTCCTTTACCCATAAGCGCACGAATTGCAGTCGGGGCCGTATAGAAGTGAGATATTTTATACTTTTCAATAATCTCCCAGAAGCGACCAGCGTCTGGCCAAGTAGGAACCCCCTCAAACATCGTTGTCGTAGCACCATTTAAAAGTGGGCCATATGTAATATAACTATGTCCTGTGATCCAACCAATGTCAGCGCTACACCAATAAACATCTTCATCTTTCATTTGAAAAACATTTTCGAACGTATAGCTTGCCCACACCATGTAACCACCACAAGTGTGCTTAACACCCTTAGGCTTTCCTGTAGAACCTGATGTGTAGAGAATAAACAAAGGGTCCTCTGAGTCCATCACTTCAGCTGGACAATCAGATGAGCTCTTCTCATAGAGATCGTGCCACCACACATCGCGCCCCTCTTTCATTTGCACTTCGTTTCCAACACGCTTATGAACAAGTACCTTTTCAATGCATTGGCACTGATCAAGAGTTAGTGCTTCATCAGCAATTTCTTTTAATTCAATAATTTTATTTCCACGAAATCCGGCATCATTAGTAATAAGAAGCTTACAGTCAGCATCTTCAATACGACTTGCAAGAGCGGAAGATGAAAATCCTCCAAAGACAACGGAGTGTATGGCACCGATTCGAGCACAAGCGAGAACAGAGATTAGAAGTTCTGGAACCATCGACATATAGAGACAAACTCTATCGCCTTTAGTAACTCCAAGAGACTTTAGCATGTTGGCCGACTTACAAACTGCTTCATGTAACTCTTTATAAGTATAACGAACTTCTTTTTCTAATGGGTCATTGCCAACATAGAGAAGTGCAACTTTGTCGCCCTTGTCTTTAAGATGCCTATCGAGACAATTTTCAGTAATATTCAACTGCCCATTTTTGAACCATTGAACATCGGCGTTACTTAGATCTCCGCTTAAAACAGAGTCCCATTCTTTGTGCCAAGTAAATGTTTTAGCAATTTGAGCCCAGTAGTTTTCAGTATCATTTAAAGAGCGTTGATAATCAGTGTTGTACTGATCCAGTGATTTGATTGTCCATTCCATGGATCATCCCCTTTTTTCAATTTCCTATTCTATTGTCAAAAGAGGATGACCTTTTGTAAAGGACTAACCTTTAGAGGGAGTGTGTGCTAGGCGTTATTTATTATAAACGTGCACATCTCTTTGTGGGAAAGGAATCGAAACTCCCTCAGCATCAAAAGTTAACTTAACCTTCTCTACTGTATCCCAATAAACCGCCCAATAATCGGCCTTATTTACAAAGACGCGAAAGACGAAATTAACCGAACTATCAGCGAGCTCGTTTACAGCAACAACGATTGGCTGATCTTTTAAAACTCTCTCTTCTTCATTAGCAATTTGTAGAAGAAGATCTTTTGCTTTTTTAAGATCGTCATCATAACCAATTCCAAAAACGAGATCGACTCGACGAGTGTCTTGGCGAGAGAAGTTTACAACTTTCCCCGTGGCCAATGGACCATTTGGAAGAAAGATTGTTTTATTATCTGCAGTCGTTAGCATTGTATTCATGAGAAGAATTTCTTTTACTGTTCCACTTTCACCTTGAGCCTGAATAAACTCTCCCACCTTAAATGGCTTGAACGCAACGATCATCACTCCACCAGCAAGGCTTGAAAGAGAGCCTTTCAAAGCAAAACCAATAGCAAGACCAGCCGAAGCAAGAAGTGCAGCAAATGATGTTGTATCAATGCCAACATATCCTAGAAGTGAAATAACAAGTGCTACTTTGAGAATTGCAGAAAAACAAACGACAAAGAAACTACTCAACGTCTTTTCAATTTTCTTTTTTTCAAAAAATTTCTTAGTGCCAACTAAAAGGACATTGATGACCTTAATTCCGATATAGAAAAGAATAAGGGCGGTGATAACTTTAATAGCACTTTCGGCAAAGTTAGCACTCACTTGTTGCCAAATTTTATCGAGTGATAATTCTTTCATTCTAAGCTAATCTCCTCTAGAACTTTTTTAATATTCACAACCTGTTCACCTAAAAGACGGTCAGGTTCGCTACAATTTCTCGCTTGTTCGTTACAGCGATTCAAAGTGTAGCATACTCCAATAGAACGATCATAGTCTTCGGCGAAATCAATTTTTCCGCGTACGAGAATTCCGAACACATCCCCAGTTTTAGGATCAAAAACTGGTGAACCAGAATTTCCTGCAAACGTATCGAGATTCACTGAAAACAAATAATCAGAGCTTCTATTTAAAACAACTCCATCATCAGCATACTTAGTAGGAAGACCAAGCGGGTGGCCAATCGTCGCCACTTCCATGCCAGGCTGAACTTTAACTGTTCTATTAAGCTTCATAGGGCTTCTTTGTTCTGCTGGGCGATCAAGACGAATGAGCGCGTAATCAAGTCTCGTTTGCGTCTTTGCTTTTACTACTTCTTTACAGTGGTAAACATCGTGGCGAGGCATATTATAATTGAGACGATTTGGGCCATAGAGATTGTAGCTAAAGACCCATGAATAATTTGAACATGAATTTTCAATTTCTGATACGCAGTGGCCAGCAGTGATTAAAAGATCAGGTGCAACAAGAAAACCACTACAGTCGGAAAGAGAAGTTTGATCATAATAAGGAACGTCTCGACAGAGTTTTTTCTTACCGAGTAACGTTGGAAGTTTTGCCGTATAGGTGTATGTGCCATCGGTCAATTCGCTGAGAAAGTTCTTAGGAATCATGGCAGCGACTTTCCTCGTTAATAACTTTTCCTGCATCGAAAGCTCAAACCAGTCTCTGCGATTATCTTCTCCATAGAGAACTTTATCCATAGAAAAAGCTTGAGTATTAAGAACAAGTAACAGTAGTGCGACACGTAGCATAATTTTTTCCTCTTGTTGCCCCCTTAAATACAGTTTTTTTAATTCTTTGACAAAGCTTTTTGGGCAAAAAACGGTCTAACTTCTTAAGAAATCAATATGATGCTATGATATGAATGTTATGACTGGAAATAATGCAATTGATAAAGTTCTTACTCTTCTCACTCTACTCGCAAGCCTTGTGACGATGGGCCTCTTTGTCTACACGGAAGTGATCTACACACCGCCTGTTCCTTCTGAGAAAGCTGAGAAAGAAAAGCTCATGAGCGATAGCGAAAGTTACAACTACCCTAGTACAACTAAGATGGATAAATTGATTATCAACTTAGAATCTAGAACGAAGAGGCTTCGCTTTTTGGAAGTGGAAGTGAACTTTGTAACTTTCAAACAATCTCAATCACAAAGTATTATAGACAGCAAGGCCATTATAAATGACACGCTCATTCGCCTTGCCAATGAAATGACTCCTGAAGAACTCAATTCAATCTCAGGTAAAATTCTTTTTGAAAATCGCGTAAAGAAGAGCATCAACAAGTATTTTCAAAAACCGACTGTCAAAGAAATTCACTTCTCGAAATTCATCGTACAATAAAAAAGAAGCATAAACTGGAAAACCCCGCATATTGCGGGGTCTATATCTTCGAAATGGAATCGATTAATTAATCTTCGTCGCTAGTTGATTTTTTGCTAACTTCGTCTGTGAAAACAGCGTTAGTTGTCTCATCATTTAAAGCAGTTAGGTACTCATCAACTTGAGCTTTGGAAAGCTTTCCTTCAGCAACTAGTTTGTCACGAAGACGAAGATCCATGATTTTATCTTGTAAAGCTCTACTTAGTCTCATTTAAAAAACCTCTTTTAAAACATATTTGGGCCAAAATTTACCACTAAATATCTGATATGCCAATCTCTTTTTCACTATTGCCAATAGCGTGGAGGTTTTTCATCCTCATCTTTAACAATGTGCAAATTAGCTCTACTTTTTGGTCTCGACTTCTTCTTATTTCCAAACTTTGGCAGCCCACCGCCTTTATTGGCCACAAAAATCATCCATAGAAAACCACAGAGCATCGCTCCCAATTGACCCCAGGCCCCCGCTCCACCAGGAGTAAAAAAGCCAGAATAAAGAGACATTCCAATAAGAATCAAACAAAAGTATTTAGCCTGAATAGGAAAGATCATCATAAAACTAAATAGGCGTGTCGGAAAAAGAACCGCATAGGCCACACACATAGCACTGGCCAACCCACCGAGTCCTGAAAATGGATACATTGCAATCATATTACCTGAAAAAAAGAGGCTCATGATAACAGTGTAAAGAATCCCAGCTCCCACAATAGTCGTTAGAATAAAATTCAAATAGCGGCGTGTCCCCCACATTCTCTCAAGCTCACATCCAAGAAACCATAGAAGTAGGCAATCAAAAATGACACTCATTAAAGACGAGTTCACCAAGGGATAAGTAACGAGCTGATAAATGTGACCAGAAAGCAACTTAACAGGTGAGAGCCCAAAGATTCCAAGCAAACTAAAACCACTAAATTTTAATAACAGTGAATTCAAAAGAAAGAGCGCAACAACGCCAATCATAAGAATCTTATTGGTCTTTGTAATTGGTGGCATTTGAAATTGTGGTGATCCGTTATTCATAATCGATCCTATTTAAGTTTTTGAGAAATCTCTAAAAGAACTCCACCAGTTGATTTTGGGTGTACGAAATTGACGAGACAATTTCCAGCGCCAACAGTTGGTTTTTCATAGAGAAGAACATAACCTTTTTCGCGCAATTCCTGACATTTTTTCTCAACGTCTGGAACTTTAAAACACATATGGTGAATCCCCTCGCCTTTTTTAGCGAGATATTTATGGATAGGTCCATCTTCGCCGTAAGGACAAAGAAGTTCAAGGTGAGCATTTTCATCCATGGCCGCAAAGGCCGTCGTCACCCCTTGAGACTCGACGACTTCTCTTTCTTTTGAAAAGCTCAGGCCCATATCTTCATAAATTTTAACTGATTTTTCTAAATCTTTCACGGCAACAGCAACGTGATCCAATATACAATCTTTATCTAGCATAATGACTCTCCTCAATTAATTTGTTTCAGCTTTCTTTAAAAGTTGTTTCCACATGAGTTGATTATCAATAAATTCCATCTCACTCCAAGCATCGCTCTTTTTGTTTTGCAAGATAAGCTGATCCTGACCCATTTTAATGAGTTCATTAAAAAAGACTTCAGAGTTTTCTATGAGCTCTTCTTCCCTTTTTAAATTCGTCATTTTCTTTGATTTCAATTTCGCAAGGTAGCGCTTTTCTTCAGCACTAAAAAGAGCTCTTCCCGTCGCAAGACAGGAAGAACCTATAAGAAAAAATAGAAAGATAATTGATAATGTTTTCACTGAGAACTATCTTACAGGTCCGTAGGCGGTCCTTCAATAGCTCCTTCACATGGATTATCTGGATCGATTGTTGGAACAGTTGGCGCTTCAGGTTGGCGACATGATCCATCGCAATCGGCAAAGACTTTTTTGATGAAAGGCATTAATTTACACTCATCGGCCCCTGGACCAAATCGAATGTTCTTATACACAGTCACTTCAACTTGCGCACAGTATTCTCTGGTTAAGCAAGATTGACCAATCGACTTTCCACAATAAACGGGATCGCGCCCCTCTTGGATAATGTGATCAGCACACTTACCTGTTGATTTATTACAGCAAAGACTCGCACATTGAAGATCAGAGCTACATTGAGAATCTGTTGGTAGCTGATCTCCTACGCGATCATCAGTGTCATAACACTGTGAGACGATATCTTTTGACCAACACTTATTATTGAAACAACATTCATCTTTTCCACATGTACGGTTAGAGTCACATGAACGAAGAGATGTATAAACGGTCTCGTTACCGTAGAAGTCTTCATCGCTCTCGCGAATAATCTGAAGCTTCAATGTCGATGTCTCCGTTAAAACTTCAGTGACAGTTCCAGAGGAATCTTTCACAACCAGTGAAATTGTCGCAGCGACGTTACAAGAGGAAACAGACTCTAAAGTTGATTCATTATACGTAGCAACTCTTTCATTACACCCATACATAAACTTTGATCGCCCTGTCGAAGTCACAGAGAGAATTGACTTTAAATCAAAGGCATCATCAGAACCTGCGTACTGAACACCTTGATTCATTTTTTGCCTTGCAAATCGTGGATAGAGAAAAGCTCCAAAACCACCATTGATTCTCTTTTCACTGTTAACAACGAGCATGGAATCAGAAAAGACCCCAGTCGATCCAAAGACAGCATCACCACTAATTTCCCAGTCACTGAACTCTGCTTTCGTTGTTGGTTCAGTTAAAACACCAACAGTATTGTAAGGGGAAGAGTAGTAATAATTTGAAGTCGAAGAATAATCCGTTTTCCAAACAACCGCAGGAGGATTAAAGACATCAGTCATCGCTAGGTCTGAAGTAAAGTTGGTTCCAAGTAATAGGTTATACTGAGCGTAAGCATTAGTATCTGGTAAACACTTTTGTACTGCATTTGAGTGAAGATCATTTGCATAGCTTGCAGTCGGTAGAACATTGATTTGTCTCTTTGTTGGTCTGCTTGTGACAATGGCATTTTGACCATCGACGACCTGATCAGTTGCAAAAGTTTGATCTTCAATCTTTGCGTATGCATAGTAACACTTCTCACCCGCTTCATTACAAACAGGGTTACTAGCTGAGTTACCCGAAAATGTTGGGTCGTGTTCAATGAGTAGTCCTCGACAATAGAGATTATTATTCCAAGGCTCTACGTAGAGTTCATCATCTTCCAACCCATGACCAGAAGAATAATCATTGTAATCAAAAAGATCATAATTTAATCGAAGATCTTTAAATGGCGAATTGGCCATATTCAAAGTGATAACATCAATTTCGGCCTGAGGAGTAATCCCAGTCGTCATCCCTACAACGGCAGGAACATCGATTGTCGTCAATTCTCGACCGAAGCGAAAGCGAACAAAGAGCTCACTTTTATCTTTAATCGCAGTAATATTAAGACCCGTAATATAGAGAGGCTTATTATAATCTTTTGGAATCGTTGCTTTAGATTTTAGCGTTCCCGAAAAAGGATCAAAGATATTTGTAATATCTACTTTTAGAATTTCTTCTGTACCACTATCATCAAGAGAGTCATCGTCAGAAACAGCGGTATCCCCACCTATTCCAGTTCCATCTCCCGTATTAGAATCTTTAGAACCAGCAAAAGTTTTCGCTCTATTTGAGCTAACTTCTTGCATACACGACTGGGCCAACAGAGCACTAACCAGCAATGTGATGAGTAATGGAATTTTAACTACAGTTTTTATCATTTGTTTCGTCCTTAAAACCAATGCCTATTTCACTTAGGCTTATCGGCTAAAGGGTTAAAACTTTTAAAACCCTTAAGTAATATTAACACTTAGGGAAAAGGCTTCCTTTAAAAACAAGGTATTCTCTTTTAATAACAAGAACTTAGTAGATTTCCATCATCACTTAACTTTCTAAAAGTGCGTCTGATTCTAGGCAATCTTTACCGACTCATTCAGTCGGTTTTAATTTATTGGAAAGAAGAACAAAAATATAGGTCATGATGAATGGTTGAATAAAAGCATCGACAAAAAGAAAAACTGAATTAACAAGATGTGATTGAAAGCGCAGGCCAGAGGGCCAGACCTCCATCATGAAACAATAAATGAGATAAAAAATAGTTAAAACGATTTGCAGTTTCCAATTACTTTTCACAAATTCTTTTGAACGTTTAAAGTGATTCATTTCGCTCTTATCAAGCAGACAAATAAAAGGAGCATAGTACAAAAAGAAGAGAACATAGAAAGCTGGAACAAATAAAAGTGCAAAACCAGCAACAAAGAGAATCAGAAATTTTATACTAATGAAGTAATACTCAAGTATGGACATCTTCTCTTTTTGTATCATTGATAAGAGATGGTCGACTCGATTCTCTCGATGATAGAGAATGACAACAGCGGCCACAAAGAAACTTAAAAATGTCGTTGTAAACGATGAAGCGATATGAGCTTTTTGCGCATCTAAAGAGCTTTTAAAAAAGAATCCGAAACAGACATTGAGAATAAAAACCAAAAGATAAAGAGGCGAAAGTTGTAATAAACTTTCAGTATAGAGCTTCTTTGCTTGGCCTAAAATCAAAATGTTCTCCCTTAAAAAGTTTCGAAAGTCCTATTGAGTTTATTCTTTCGAACACCTGGAACAGTGAAGATTCTATTGTGAAAAGAAATATAAATTCCTTCGCTCAGTAATTTCGCAGCAAGAAGCGCTTCCGTTACATTTTGAGTCGCATCACTATTTTCAAAGCCCATAGGTCTCATGGCACCAGTGAAAACGATGGGAACTTTTGGAATACCCATTTCTTTTTGAACAAATTCTGCACTTAAAGACATCGTATCTGTTCCGTGAAGCACAACAATAGGAAGTCCCATCTCTTGTTGAACCTTTAAAGTATTAACGAGGAGCTCACGATCTTTATCAGTAAAATCCAAAGAGTCCTTATTAATAATTGAAAAGATATTTAAGTGGGTATAAGGAAGTCTCAAACGAGAGAGAATCATTTGCTTAACAACCGACTCACGATTTAATAGTGAACCTTCAACTTCATCATAAGTTTTCTCAATTGTTCCACCCGTTGTAATAATGATGACATCATCTTTGTTAGGGTAAGGATTTTTTGGCAACATAAAAGTCCCCTCTTTTCGTAAGCTTAACGTGTCGCAACACTTATGATTCTTTAAAGCTATAGATTTAACTAAAAAAATGGCCTTCGTCTACGTTTAGACCCTTGACGAGTGAAAAATCCATCCCATCTTAAAGATGGTATTTGATGTAATTTACAACGTAAACACATATAGTTTAACAAAAAAGAAGGAGCTTTACACAATGAGTGAAAGAAAAGGACAAATTTCGGTACAAACCGCTGACATTTTCCCAATTATCAAAAAATGGCTCTACTCAGAGCACGACATTTTCATAAGAGAGCTCATCGCCAATGCGACTGATGCCATTACAAAGAGACAGACTCTTTCACGTTCACTGAATGTTGAACTTCCAGAGGGAAGAATTGATGTCCGTGTCGACAAGAAACAAAAGACAATTAAGATCATCGATAACGGTCTTGGTATGAGCGAGCAAGAAGTTGAAAAGTACATTGCTCAACTGGCCTTTTCGGGCGCCGAAGAGTTTGTAAAGAAAATGGAAAAAGAAGGTGAAAAGGATCAAGATATTATCGGTAAATTTGGTCTTGGTTTCTACTCGGCCTTCATGGTTTCTAATAAAGTTGAAGTTGATACGCTTTCAATGAACGAGGGAGCAACTCCAGTTCATTGGTCTTGTGAGGGAGATACTGAGTACACTTTTAGCGAATCTAAAAGAACCAATGTTGGAACAGAGATCACACTTCACATTAACGAAGAAAGCGAAGAGTTTTTGGACGAGTTTAAACTCTCAAATACGTTGAAAAACCATTGTGATTTTATGCCTTATCCAATTGGTCTTCTCGATGTGAACAAAGAACCAGTAAAACCAACAAAAGAAGATGGAACAATTGACGAAGACGCACCTGCTGTTGCCGTTACTCCTACAATCATCAACAATACGAAACCAATCTGGAAACAAGATCCAAAAGAACTTAATGACGAAGACTATAAGAAGTTCTATCGTCAGATGTTTCCAATGGATGGGGAACCTCTTTTTTGGATTCACTTAAAAGTTGATCACCCATTCACTCTCGATGGTGTTCTCTTCTTTCCAAAATTTAATCCAACAAAACCAGTTAACGAAAGGGCCATTAGACTTTATTGCAAGCAGGTCTTTGTTTCTGATGATGTTAAAAATATTATTCCAGAGTTCCTTGGACTTCTTAAAGGTTCAATTGACTCTGTCGATATACCACTTAACGTTTCACGTTCATCACTACAAGGTGATCCAAACGTAAGAAAGATCTCAAACTACATTGTAAAAAAAGTAGCAGAGGCCTTAAAGAAGCTTTGGATGAAAGATCGCCCACGTTACGAGCAAATCTGGGAAGATATTCACCTATTCATTAAATATGGTTGTTTGAGTGATGAGAAATTTGACTCTCTTATGAGAGATAAAATCCTCTTTAAAAATAGTGAAAATAAAAATGTAACTCTGACTGAATATGCTGAATCAATTCCAGAGGCCTTCAAAGAGAAGATGAAAAACAAGGTACTCTACTTTGAAAAAGATAAGTCCGATGCCACATTAAGAAGAGAACTTCTCGAGCAAGGAATTCATGCCATTGAAACAGATGACCACATCGACCCACATCTCATGCAACACATGGAGATGAAAAAAGTTGGTGATGAATCTATTCAATTCAGTTCAATTGATAGTGAAATTGCGAACCTCCTTGAAAGTGAAAATACAAACGAAGAAGATCTTCAAGTAAAAGAGCTCTTTGAAAAGGTACTCGCTCCTAAAAAAGAAGGTGAAGAAGAGTCTCCTTCTGATAGAGAAGTTGAAATTGCAAAAATAAAAAACTCAAAGTCGGCCGCCTTCTTTAAAGTTGATGAGCAAATGAAGCGCTTCTCAAAGATGGCAATGTCTATGGGCAACAATGCAGCTTTTCCAATAAAGAGAACATTAGTGGTCAATCCAGGAAATCCTCTCGTTCGTAACGCATTGAAAATTCATCAATCCGGAAAAAATGAGGCCCTGGTTGAAAAAATCTGCAAACATGTAGAAGATATGGCAACGATTTCAAGTGAAGGACTCAAGCCCGAGGAAAAAGATCTGTTTATTACAAGAACTCAAGACCTCATGCAAGAGCTCACAAACTTGGCCTTATAAGTTAAATTTATTGTCCTTGGCGTTCTTCTGGTTTCTTCAACGCAACACTTTTCAATCCCTTCATGAGGATTGCTAAGGACAGGCCCTCTTTCTCGCGAAGAGGGCTTTTTTTTATCTTCACGACATAATACTCAAGTCAGTTTATAATAGTCATATGACTAGAAAAAGAAACTATGAAGACTCTCCTCACCTAGAAGAAGGTCTAAAGAAAAAACAAATTGATGTGCACTCCAGAAAGTCTGACAAAAAAGGTTTTCTCGGGATCTTTGAAACAATTATTCGAAGCTTTCGTGGCGTTGCCTTTCTCTTTGCTATTGCACCGATGATTTTCATCTATCTCCTAAGCTTTACCCTTGCATTGACTCCCGGTGTTTCACTAACTCTTTGGTCATATCAATTTACAGCAGAAAGTAGCATTATCGCTCGTGCCCTTCTCTGTTCATTTTCTATTGGACTAGGTTATTTTATTTTTGGTCTTTCCCTTTTATTTTTGGCCCCCTTCTTCAATAAGATTCTCTTTTTGAATAAATTTATCAAATCTAATTGGCGTGGAAGCTGGTTCTCACTCGAGGCCCTTCCTTGGTATTATCACAATGCCCTTACTCAGATGGTTCGCTATACTTTTCTAGACTTTGTCACTCCAACCCCACTCAATGTTCTCTTTTATAAAATGATGGGAATGAAAGTTGGTAAAGGTGTCATGATCAACACATCCAATATCTCTGATCCTTGCCTCATTACTTTAGAAGATAATGTAACGATTGGTGGGTCAGCGACAATCTTTGGCCATTATGCCCAAGGTGGTTTTCTCATCCTTGCTCCAGTCATTGTTAAAAAGGGAGCTACAGTAGGACTGAAGGCCTCGATCATGGGTGATGTTATTATTGGGGAAAAAGTAACAGTGAAGCCACATTCAGTTATTTTACCTAAGGCCAGAATCAATAAGGGTGATCAACAACATTAAAAAAAGAAAGCCCCTCAAAAGTACACGCAACCTTGAGGGGCTTTTCTTTCTACATGCGTCCCATTTCAATAGTGATGACAATGAGTGCAATCAGAATGATAAGATTTTTGTTCACACTAACATCCTTGTCTGTGCACGCATCCTTGCGTTGTGAAAATCTTATCTTCTGCATTTTGAAACGTCAAAATTTATAACGTTGTTTCTTCTCTTGGTCTAAACGGCAATATCTTTGCGCCTTCAGAGAGATTAACAGGAAAGGGAACAATTTTTTCTAAAACATTTCCTACTCTTGTTGAAACTTCTCTATCGGTTAAGACATCGTTATCAACACACAACTGACATCTTTCAGTTGTTGGCTTCATAAAGATCCTCTCGGCCTCAATGACACCGTCGCACTCAGTACATAAACCAAACGTTCCTTGTTCAATTCGTTTTAGTGCATTGTTGATTTTTTTTAGATAATGACTTCGCTTCTGTTCTAACTTCATCCTTAAAGTTTGATCATGATCGCCCCAGTCTTCTTTATCTAAATTGTAAATTCCCTGTAATTGCTTTTTTTTCATCGCAATAAATAATTCTTTAAAATGGTCTAACGTACGATCGTCCATTGGCACCCTTCTTTACGTTCTACTTTTTAGCTATTGTCTTCCCTCCTGGAAGATGTCTTATACTATGCTAAATCGATGCCAATTTTTTCGTCTGATAATCAATAGAACTTGGTTGTTTTGGTGATAAAAAGGCCCCAAAGAATGGGGCCAAAAGAAGATTGTCTCTAGTGAATTAATTGTATCAGTCCCATTAGGAACCGCCCTGAATCTTTTTCATAGACTTCATAAACTCTCTCCGATGCAAGATCATCAGAGTTATCCATTGGACAGCCAACAATATTTTCATCTAAAAGATTCACTAATTGGGCCCTAGCATTTTGCCAGTTAATTCCTTCATCATCGCCGTAAAATTCAATATAATTTGCGACGGCCTCATCATAAAACTTTTCAACTTCACTTTGATCAATTGATTCACAGTTCTCAGGAAGTCGTTTATTTTTTTGAAATGAAAGAAATTGCCCAACAGGAAGATCTTCACTTGCCATGATTAGGGAGTCGTTAGCATAGAGAAGATCATTATCCTGAGCATATGACGGGCTAAAAATTAAAACTGCAATTAAAAGGACAAGAAATATTTTCATAATTCCTCCTAGTCCCAGCGATTAAAAATAATGTTAATGTTACTGAGCATATCCTTAGAAATCATAAAGTAGCCAACATCAGACTCCAGATAACAAACTTTAGAGAGTTCATTGCCTGGAACAATTTCTTGGCATCGAGCAACTTGAGCTGATTTATTGTGAAGTCCAAGTTCACTTTCGTGACAACCTAAGTTTTTTGCCACTTGAACCACGGCCTCTTTCGAAAGATCAAGCGATTCAGACTCGAAGTCATTTTCTAATTGATAGTCAGGAATTTGAAATGAGCGGCTATCATAGGCACCGTCTTCAATGAATTTATCATAGCAATCGTTTGCTAGTGATGGTGCGGCCATGAGAGCGCCGATAAGAAGTGGTATTAAAGCTTTCATTTGATTCCTCCTTGGGGGTGCAACCTTCACCCTCCTTTTCTTTTATGTCTAAGTTATAAACAAAAAATTGCGGAATCAAAATAATATAGATTAGAAGATATCTATCTAAAAATTGCAAAGGCTTCTCCTAAGAGAAGCCCAGTTAATTATAGGGATTAACCGGCCTGATGGCGGCTAACTTCTTTAAAGGCCTTAACGATGTTTTCACCGTTAACGATGAACTCTTGTCCTCTCGTTTTGCTTCTTTTAGCGTAGAGTAAGTGTCCTTCGCCTCTTTCATTTTCTTCCTTACAGTTGATGCATAGGCAAGCAGTTGGTCTTGCTAATAAGCGCTTCTCAGAAATCTCATCTCCACACTCTTCGCATAACCCAAACTCTCCTTCTTCAATTTTTGTAAGGGCCTCATCAATTTTACGATTATAGAAAGCGTTTCTTTGATTTAGTTTTAAAACCATAGAGCGATCTCTTTCGGCCATTGCTAGGTCAGCATCATCTCCTGATAACCTCGAATCGAGCTCGCCCTTAGCTTCTGTCTCTAAGTGAGAGTTATCTTCTTTCATTGCTAAGAATAAGTTTTTGAAGTGCTCAAGATTGATTGCCATAATGTACCCCTTTCTCCTGTGTGGTCTTGTTCTTCAATGAACAAGGGTTTCTCCTGCGGATGTTCGCGTTCTGTCATGAACCCTGTGATCTTCCTGATCGAGACCACCATCCTAGCGGCCCATCCTGTTGCCATGACATAGAGCAAGCGCTGTGCCAAAATTTGAAAAGTTGTAACTAACGATTATGACGTAGGACTGGTAAGAATTAACTAAATCTAATTGGTCCCATAAGTGACACTGATGACAAAATGCCACCAAAAAAAAGGGGTCTATATGACCCCTTGCATGATTTTTATAGATATCTCTTGTAGGTCACGGCCCTGACATTCTTAAATTCTTTTTTCAAAGATTTTAAAAGTGCCTTATCTCCTAGTATAACAATATTCATGTCATCCCAATTGAAGGCCCCATAAAGAGAGTCGGCAACATCTTGAGGAGTCGACTTCATAATGGCATTTGGAAAGTTATAGATCTCACTATACTCTCTTCCCACGTGATCCATGAACATAAGCTCAGAGAGAAAAGATGAGTTCGACTCATATTTGAAAGGGTGACTTCCTGCCAGTGATGACTGAGACAGTGCAAAGTCTTTTGTCTTATCCAAAGTTTTTGCATCAGAATTAGCTAAAATTCCTTTAACAACTTTGATCAGCTCAATAACATTTTCATTTTTTGTAAATGTGCTAATCACACTACGACCATAATCTTTTTGACCACCGGCAAAGGCACTAACACTGTAAACAAAACCTCTATTTGAGCGAAGTTCTCTCATCAGCCTTGAAGTAAACCCACCACCAAGATAGTGACTTGCAAGAGTTAGTGGAGCTCTTTTTTCATATTCTTCTTTTAAAAGAAGCTTTCCAAATCTCACTTGAGCTTGATTGGCCTTATCTACTGTAACGAGCGTGATACGTGGGCCTTTGTGATCTTTACGCTTATCAAAATTAACTTTACGAACAAATTGAGCGCTTCCTGACCATCCACAATCCTCATTAATGATCCTCTTAATTGAGAGAACATTCTTAGGACCTGTTAGATAAATTCTTTTAAGTACAGTCTTATTGAAATACTCTAATTTATTTTTTAAGTCCTTCTGACCAATTCTTTTAATATCAGAAAGCTTTCCACCTGTTGGATAAGAGAATGGGCTTGGATAGAGAGAGATCTCTCTAAAGGCCCTACTCGCAAGAGAAGCATGATCTGTTGAAAGATTCATCAAATGGTTTTTCGCTCTCTTTTTAGCAATATTTAATTGGTTTTTTGGAAAAACAGAGTCTTTAAAAAGATGACAAATCTTTCTCATCGTTGGGTCAATATCTTTTACAAGACCTGAAACAACAAATTTAGAATATTCATGATTTACATTAGAAGAGTATGAAACACCGTAATAATCTAAATTATCAACGATATCTTTTTGAGAAAATCTTCTCGTTCCAGCATCAATTAAATTGAACATTGATTCCGTTACGGCCTTTTTATTTCCATCACTCAAGGCCCCATCTGCGAAATAGACTTGAATATCATAAGTAGGAAAACGGTTATCTTCCAACCAGACGACCTCTACTCCATCCCAGTACATTTTTTTAATATTATCTTTAGCAAGTGTCGTTGCACCTGTTGCTAAAAGAGCTGTCGTTATTAATATCTTTTTAAACATATGATCCTCGATTATCTTTTAGGATGCTTATCCCAAATTGAAACAAAAATTCTCTCGTTCTTAGAAAGAACTTCCTTACAAACCTCTTGAACTTCATTAACTTCAATTGAGTTGATGATCTCTAATTCCTTTTTATAGTGTTTATAATCACCGTAAAAGAATTCTAAATCACCAAGAAAAGAGGCGACATCACTATTAGATTGAACATTGTTGTAATAATAAACAAGATATTTGTTCTTTGTTTTCTGTAACGTTCTTTCACTAATAGAGTTCTTACAAATTGATCTCATCGTTCGTGAAAGATCTTTTTTGAATGATCGAAGGCTAACCTTATTTAAAAGTTTTCCCCAAATATAGAAAACACCATTATTTTTAAGTGTGTAGTTAGCAGCATAGACGCCTGCAAGCTTTGGTCTATTAGACTTAACCCACTTTTGATTTAGATAACTACTCTCTCCTTGACCAATAATTGAAGCCAGGATGTCCATAGCATAAGCTTTTCTCGATCCAATCGGAACACCTTTGTAGGCCGCAAAGAATGTAGGATCTTTACTTTGCCCTTTAATGCGAACACTTCTATTGAACTTTGTTTTAAATTCATATCTCTTTGGATCATCTTTTTTGGCCTTGTATTCTTTTAGACCTTCACTCTTTTTGATATCTCCAAATTTATCTTTAATCATTTTAATCGTATCGTCGGCATCAACATCTCCAGCAATGACGATGATCGCATTATCTGGAGTATAGAAGCGCTTGAAAAATTCTCTCATTTGATCACGGTTGAGATTCTCAACATCTTTCTTGTCACCGATGACAGAGCCACCATAAGGTGTTCCCTGAAAAACTTCTTTCATCATAGAAAGATAGAGCTTACCTCTATCGCTATTTTCATAGCGCATCTTTCTCTCTTCAAGAACAACTTGTCTTTCTTTTTCAAAAGATTGTTTCTCTAAGAGTAAATGCTGAAGTCTATCGGCCTCCATATCCACAACTTTTTCAATGGCATGGGAAGGAAGACTTTCGTAGTAAACAGTATTATCAAATGTTGTATAGGCATTTGTAGAACCACCGTTACTTTCAATGAAAGTATCAAATTGACGAGGCCCATACTTCTTAGCACCTTTGAACATCATGTGCTCTAAAAAGTGTGTGGCACCAGTTGTCCCGCCTTCTTCATACCTTCCTCCTACATCGAAGAAAGTGTAATAAGAAAAGATTGGTAACTTATGATTCTCATAAATAAGAACTCTAAGACCATTATCGAGTACAACCTTTTTAACGTTGAGATTCAATCCATCTTTGGCCATTGATTGGTCCATCTCTTTGTGAGCACAACTTGCTCCAAAAAATAACGTTCCAAGCATAGCGAAGACTTTCAATTTTCTTTGGATCATCTTCCATAACTCCAGTATGATATAATTCAAAATATATAAGTATATAGGTTAAAGAGAGTTCCCATTTTTGACAAGTTATGGATAAAAAAGAAGACAAACTAAATAAGATTACCATTCTCGGTTCCGGCACAAGCACGGGCATCCCTATTATTGGGTGCCAATGTGAGGTCTGCCTCTCAAAAAACGAGAAAAACCGACGTTTTCGCACAAGTATTTATTTAGAAACAAAGAGAGACCTTACGCTATTAGTCGACTGTACTCCTGACCTTAGATCACAGGCCCTTGCTAATGATATAAGAAAGATTGATGGAGTCATCATTACCCATGATCATGCAGATCATGCCAACGGCATAGATGATCTTAGGGCCTTCACTTTTGCCATGGACCACGACCTTCCTGTGTACATGGAAGAGAAAATCTCCAAATCATTAACTAAACGCTTTGACTATATTCTTGATAGAGAAAATGTATTTAAAGATAGGCCAATTCTTGGCGGTGGTATTGCCCATTTAAAAAAACATCTCGTAAAATTAAACGAAGAAAATAAAATCGCTAACGATCTATTTTATTTTTTTAATTTACCCCATGGCCACACAAAGACTCTTGGTTTTATCCACGAGTCATTCGCCTATATCATCGACTGCAATGCTATTCCTAAGTCAGTGATTGAACAGTTAAAAAGTAGAGAGATCGATCTGCTGATCTTAGATTGCGTCAATGCAAAAAAACACAATACCCACCTGACGGTTGAGACTGCATTTAAATATATTAGAGAGATAAAACCTAAGCGCTGTGGACTCATTCACATGGGTCATGATCTTGATCACAAGTGGCTAGAAAATCTCTGTAAAGAGAGCTTTGATTTTCCCGTCTTTCCAACTTTTGATGGTCAAATTCTAGAATACTAATTCTGACTTCTTAAGCTCTTTAAACTCTCCACTCTTTAAAGAACTGTCCATGCGAAGCTTTCCAATTCCAACACGGATTAATCGCAAGGTAGGATGACCAATCTTGGCCGTCATTCTTCTGACCTGTCTATTTCGTCCTTCAGTAATGACAATTTCTAACCAGCATGTTGGAACATTCTTTCGTTCGCGAATAGGTGGATTTCTCTTTGCAATTGATGGAGCATCTAAAATTTTAACTCGACAAGGTCGCGTCTTATAACCACCTTTGATCGTAACACCTGAGGCGAGCTCTTTTAAAGACTTTGGAGAGGGAATTCGCTCAACTTGCACCCAATATGTTTTCTCTTTATGAAATTTAGGAGAAGCAATTTTATTAATAAACTCTCCATCATTTGTAAGAAGTAAAAGTCCTTCACTATCTTTATCCAATCTTCCTGCTGGATAGATTTCTTTTGGTAGACCAAAATCGGCCAAGGATGATTCATCTTCACTTTGCTTAGTGAATTGGCAAAGAACATTGTAAGGCTTATTGAAAAGAACGTAGCGCTTATCCCGCGTATTCCTAGATTCTTCTTTTATTTCATCACCAAAGTCTGTGAGAGATAAATCAAAAGGAGCAGGAGCACTAATAGAAATCTCTTTTGAACTCAAGGGATCAAAGAAGCTAAACTTATGGGCATGAAGAAGCTGACCCTCTATTTGGTATTGACGATTCTTTTGCTCATCTCCATAGAGAAGGTCCCCAACAAGTGGGAAACCGTAGTGATCACTATGGGCCCTAATTTGATGAGTTCTTCCTGTGATAAGATCAAACTCCACAAGAGATAAATGATCATTACTCTCTAATACACGATAACCAGTGATCATTTTTACACCACCAGAACGCACAGGGAGCATTTTCTCTTTTTTCCCTATTTTGGTCTTCTTAAAGAAGTCACTTAAAGTCCCTTCTTTTTTTTCAGGAACACCAAAGCAAAGTCCAAGATAGAGTTTCTTGGCCTTTCGCTCTTTAAAAATATCACTTAGAATGGGATTGGCGGCCTTAGATTTTGCAAAGATAACAATTCCACTAGTATGAAGATCAATTCGGTGATGAAGGGTCAAATAAATATCTTGTGAATCGCGATGTTTTAAATAGCTCTTTAGAGCATCAAAGAGGTTAGATCGACTCTTATCGAGAGTACTATGAACTGGCCAACCTCTTTTTTTATTAACGGCTATGTAGTGATCATCCTCAAAGAGTATGTCTGTACTTCCTAAGCGAATCTTTTTCATGGAACCACTTTACTAGAAAAGTGTGCAAATGAGAATCATGAGAAATCACAACTCTTTTTATCTACGCTAAAAAATTCACGTCTATTTAAGAGATCAACTCGTGACTTCTCTAAATTTAAAGTGTGATTAATAAGCTTCAACTCTTCTTTATCAAAGATCGACTCACAAATCTTATCGCTTAGTTCAATATACTTAATCAGCATGCGAAGTGTTTTTTTACACCCTCTTTCATTCTCACTTGAAGAGGCCATGTAGCTTACGTCTTTAATCGACTTTGTATAGGAGGCAATCTCACTAAATCCAAGAGTTGCCGCTGTTCCATAGATTCGATCAACCAATTGACCAAAGACTTCAAATTGAATCTTATTGGCCATCTTCGATTGTATGAGACCATCGATGGAATCGACCATCTCTTTTCGAATATCCTTAATTTCACAAACAAAGCTCTCAAGCATTTCCTTGTCAAACATTTCAAGTATCCCCATTTATTTTTATCTATTTAACGGCATGCTCAGGGTAAAACTCAAGTAAAAATCTTAACTCTGTCCTATTTTCTATGACTTAAAGGTCATCCTAGATGAGATAGGAACACAATTGCACGCCCTTATTTTAAGGCACAAGAGAGATATAATTTGCAAAAGGAAAGCGTATGCCTAGACAGAAACCTGGGACGACCTTCTGTCAAAATTGGTATGCAGGCGAACTACCAAGTTCCTACACTTTCACGAGATTTCCATGGCTCTTTTACTTCCAAAGGCCCATCTTTTTGAAGAAGCTCAATAGAAATTCCATCAGGAGATTTAATAAAGGCCATATACCCATCGCGTGGAGGTCTTAGAATTTGAACGCCCTCTTTTTCGAGTTGCTCACACATCTGATAAATATCGTCGACAAGAAAAGCAAGGTGACCAAAGTTATTTCCATTTGTATAGCCTTCTTCTTGCTCCCAGTTATATGTAAGTTCAACCTCTGCTTGCGTTTCGCGATCTCTTAAATAAACCAAAGTAAACTTAGCGTCTGGATATTCTTTTCTGCGATTTTCTACGAGTCCTAATTTATTCACATAAAAATCAAGAGACTCATCTAGATTCTTAACACGTACCATTGAGTGGAGAAATTTCATATTGAAGTCCTTTTTAAAGATAACGATGAAAACTAAATATAACCTTTAGAATATTTGTATTCAATTGTTAAGATATCCTTCTTTCAGGAGGTTAGAATTATCTAAAGTTTGTCCAGTTTTGTAGATATTTCAATTATTTTTCCTCTCCTTCGGTAAATGAAAATTTTTTGTTAGCCTAAGTTCAACATAGAAATTTTATTTAAAGGAGAGAAGAATGAAATACATTTTACCACTTTTTTTACTGATTTCAGTAAACTCACTCGCCTCTCAAGGACTTTCCAAAAGTGTTCCTATGGTTAAGTTTGATGAAACACTTGTTCCCCTAACAAAGACGTGTCTTGATAAAGATGGAAAATTGAAAACCACTTTCAAAGTTGATCAATACGAAGAGCTGGATGAAGGAAAGAGAAAGGGAACAGAATATCTTGGGAAACAATACCTAACAACTGATCTTACCTACTCAGAGCTAGAATGTGTCTCGGGAGCAAAAGGAAGCTGTGTGAACTACAAAGAGGTTCAAAGAGAATATCCACTACAGGCGAATGTAAAGACTTATGAGACGACTCTTCAAAAGCAGAGAGTTGTAAAGAAATTAGTAAAATCTGAAAAATTCGAAGTACCAAATTGTAATTAAAAAAAGGGCCTATTTAAAGGCCCTTTTTTTATCTCATTGGTGGCGCATACATGATTCCACCATTATTCCAAAGTCCATTGAGGCCTCTTTCAAGCTTAAGTGGACTGCCCATGCCGACATTCCGATCAAAAACCTCACCATAATTTCCAACTAATTTAACAATATGATAAGACCATCTCTCATCAAGACCTAAGGCCTTACCATTTCCTTCAGTAATTCCAAGAAATCTCTTAATTCTTGGATCACTACTCTTTTTGAAACTATCGATATTCTTTTGCCCAAGTCCTATTTCTTCAGCATTAATCGCTGCATAAACTGACCATGTGACGACATCGAGCCAACGATCATCGCCATGTCTTACCACTGGTGCTAATGGCTCTTTAGAGATGATTTCAGGAAGAATAATAAAGTCATCAGGGTTTTTAACTTTAGAGCGCTCTGAGGCCAAAGCCGAGGCGTCTGCAGATAAAACATCACACCTCTTTTTTAAGAAGGCCTGTGTGACTTCATCAACATTTTCAAAAACCACTGGCTTGAATTTCATTTTATGAGCGCGAAAATAATCAGAAGCATTCAACTCTGTTGTCGTTCCCTGCTGAATACACAAAGAGGCTCCGTTAAGATCTTTTACCGAAGTGATCCCATCTTTCTTGCGGACCATAAAGCCCTGACCATCATAATAAGTTGTTGGAGCAAAATTGAGTCCTAGAGAAGTGTCGCGGGAAAGTGTATTGGTAGTATTTCTGGCCAAAACATCAATCTCTCCAGACTGAAGGGCCGTAAAGCGCTGTTGACCACTTAATGGTATATAGCGAATTTTGGAATCATCACCAAAGATCGCCGCCGAGACCCAACGACAAAAATCAACATCAATTCCCTTCCACTTTCCTTTAGAATCAGGAGAAGAAAATCCAACGACACCTTGGTTAACACCACACTTAATAAACCCTCTCTCTTTAACAACATCGAGAGTTGATTTTGAATAACTCAACGATGGTAATAAAGCGAGCGACAAGATGAATAATAATGACTTCATAGTGACCCCTTTCATAAAATGATTAGTTCCATTTTAACAACTAACAATTTATGGAGTCACCTATTCTAAGCTTGATTTAACCTTAATTTTGCTGAAATTGCCCAATATTAGGCTTCATCATCACTGGCATTTAAATCGATTGTAATGCGATTTCCATCCACTTTCATACTATCGTTGGCGACAAAGGCCTTGAGAATCAATTGAACGAGAAAGCGCGCCGGAATAATGCCATAGAACTTTGTTTTATTAACTTTGATATCAATGATTTTCTGATCGCGATTATAAGAGATATTCCCTTTTACCGTCACGCTAACAGGAATGACGGAAAGTAATTTTGGAACGATTTCTAAGGTAAATTTCTCTTTTGAGTGAGACTTCGAGTCATAATGAATATCACTCATTCCCTTAATTCCAAAGTTTTTAAGAGAATTACCAAAACGTCTAAATGTACTATCTCCATTATACTTAGCGACAAGAGAGTCGAGACTAAAAGTCGTACTGTGTAGACAGTTTTCAAGAACTGTTTCCCAGTCATGATTTTTTGCAAGGTCATAACTAGCGTTTAGACCACAGCTTATTTTTAATTTCTTATACACATTGTCCATACCGTTAAGTGAGTACTTGCCTGATGGACTACTTAAAAAGAGATTATTTTTATCCACTGATACTTTATCAACATGAATTTTTGAATCAATATTGTCGTGACTTAAACGAACAGAACCTACAGTAATTTTTGAACTGTCAAAACAACCGCGTAGAACACTTTCCACACTCAACTCGCTATCACGATCCCTTTGACAAGAAATCTCAGGATTAAGAAAGTCTAGGCTTAAAGTATTTTCTTTAGAGACAACTTGAACGATTGGACTAGAGAAGCTTAGTCTATTTTTCTTTACATCAAGGTTTGCTTTTAGAAATGACAATGTCGTTTGTTCACTATCGAGTAAGAAGTTATTTATAAGTCCACTAGAGGATTCGAGACAACCATTAACAATAAGATCTTGAGTAATTTCTTTATCTGTTTCAAGTTTGTGGCAACCGTAGCTGATTTCTTTAACTTTATAAGTAGATTTACCCCAGTTGGCCTGAAAATTTGGAGTGTAAAATTTAAAGTTGTCCTCATTGAAATTCAATGACATCTGATCAATATCAACATTCCCCTTCATAGACGATAGAGACAAGCTCTTAAGACCTATCGAAGAGCGATCATAACAGCCATTGGCCATATGTGAGTATTCAAATCCCTCATCAAGTGCTGGTAATTGACAAAAGGCAAAGAGATTCGAGAAGCTAATCTGATTATTTTCGGTCTGAATATTAACATCAGGGCCTTTAAAGAGAACTTGCTTTCCATTAGCGCGAAAATCATCAACAGAGATGGCCCCTGTTACTTTATTTTTCTGAGCAGAAAAATGAATGAGAGGCGTTTGAATATCTGCACTCTTTAAACAATTAGCGACAACTATCTTTGGATCAATATCTTTTGAATAATGCTCTTTATAACAACTTAGACTTAATTTTTCAGATCCCACGACGAAATCATCTGATACAACAAAGAAGTTATTTGTATCGACATTAAAACTATCTTCAGTAACTTCAGCACTTTCAATGAGAAATTTTGTTTTTAGTTTTTCATTTCCATATTCAATATCTGTATAGAGCGATCCTTTGTCATTATATTGGGAAATTTTAGATGAATTAAGACAAGAATCAATTACACCACTTCCCTTCGATAAAACACTCTCATTCAAATGGCACAAGAGATTCATATTTTTAAAAAGAAAAACTGTTTCATCAAATTCCAATTGGCCATACTCACCTTCTATCGACAAGAGATTGTCATTGGTAAGCATTGTGAAGTTATCAAGCTCAGCGCGGTAGACTTTATTGAGCCCCGGAATTTCTTCTTTTCGATATGAGAGCTCAAACATCTGATCATCGAGATAAAGCCATGTATCATCGAGAAAAATAGAGGAATCGAGTGATTGATTAGGTTTCAATACAAATTTAACATTAGGAAGTTGAATGCGAAAACTTCCGGCCCTTAAGTAACCCGCTTCTTTTTTCTGTTCAAATTCACTCTCTTTTGGATTTTCATAGGCCATCTTAGAGATGGCGACATTAAACTCAAATGCACTCGCACAAGAGATTAAACTAAAAAAAACAAAGAGAGATTTCGATTTCATATGGGCCCCTATGACATAAAGTATTTAATAACGATGCAAATTAAATACCAAGATTGGGTCGAATTAGAGGCGAAAAAGGCCTAACAAACAAGTCGTTGGCCTTTTTTCTGTAAAAAATTTAGACAGTCTTACTTATTTACGACAAGTTTGATCATAGAGATTTTGCAGATGATGACCATTTGCAAATGCCGTTTCTTTATTTTTTAAACACGTATTCTTGTATCGACTCGCGATGATAACATCTTCACCCTGACACGAACTCATGGCCGCAAGAAACGAGGCACCACAAAATTGAAATCTCTCTGAGGCCACTTGAAAGTTAGCTCCTGAGCTATGAAGATAATCACAGATGAGCTGAATACTTGGACTATCCGATTCAGACTCTTCCACGGCATTATTGTATTGATCAATGGCGAAATTGAAAGTGGTTTCACCAAAGTTTAGATCAGTGGCTCCATTTCTAAAGTCGGTGTTGCAATCGTTGGCAAAGCTTAGTTGTGATAAAAAAAGAAGACCAATAAAAAGAGATTTCATGAATTTATCCTTCACTCGTTTTAAGAGTTGTTAAGGCAAGCATAAGCCAACCAATAAGAAACGAAAATCCACCAAGAGGTACGATCATCGCAAAAGTTTTAACTTGTAAAATAGCATAGAGATAGCAATTGAAACTAAAAAGTATAATACCGGCGATAAAGAAGTAAAATGAACCTCTGACATTGATATTGAACGTTTTGCCAATAATAGGAAGAATTAAAAGAGCGAAACTATGGTAGAAGTGATAAGTCACACCCGTTTTATAGGTTTCTAAGTACTTTCCAGTTACTAATTCCTTTAGGCCATGAGCACCAAAAGCACCTAATGCAACGGCTAAAAAGAGCATAAAACAAGCAAGAGAGAGCATGTGCCCATATTTTAATTTCAAAATCATTTCCTTGTTAAAAGATAAGAAAATTTTAATCACGAATCTATCGAAAGTACAGTTTCTCTAGATTAGTTGAGTAAAAATGGTTAAAATAGCCGCACTGGATTAAAGATGAAAAAATATAAGTCAAAACAAGTAAAACAAAAGCAAGATCAGACCTTCAAAACAAAGAAGAAAAAGAAAAACTCTGATGATATCGAGTTAACTGAAGATACAAATCTGATGTCTCGCATCAACTGGTTTCCTGGTCACATGGCCAAGGCCATTAAAAAGGTCAAAGAAAAGCTTAAATTGGTCGACATTATTCTCGAAATCAGAGATGCACGTGCACCTATGACTTCTGGAAATGAATACCTTGTCCAAGAAGTCGGTCAAAAGCTAAGACTTATTATCTTTAACAAAGTTAATATGGCCGAAGACTCTGTCACCAATAAATGGAAGGAGTTTCTCGATAGGAATCAAACTCCTTATATTTTTGTGAATACATTTGAAAAGGCCGAAGTTAAATCTCTTTTAAACCTTATTAAAGAAACGATTCAAAATAAAAGAGAAAATCAACAAGGTCTTACCGTTAAAAAAGGAAAAATGCGCGCCATGATTATTGGTCTTCCAAACACTGGAAAATCGACAATCATCAACCACCTCTCGAGTAAAAGTGCCGCAAGAACGGCTGATAAGCCAGGTCACACGCAATCCCAGCAGTGGATAAAACTAGATGAAGACCTAGAGCTACTAGATACTCCAGGAATTATGCATCCAAGAATCGATACAGAAGATCAAGGAATGTGGTTGAGTGCCATCCATGCTATTCCTGATCATATAGTAGGAGTTGATACGGCCGCCTGTTTTATTATTCGCTATCTTTTAGAGAAGAAGTCAAAAACTTTTCTTGATCGCTATGAATTAGAAGAGGATTCTAGTAGAGACTATATTAAGGCCCTAGAAGAAATCGGAAAGGTCCGCGGCTGTCTTTTAAAGGGCGGACATATCGACTATGATCGCGTCTACAAGCTCGTTCTACTCGACTTTAGAAAGGGAGATCTTGGACCATGCACTTTTGAACACCCACCTGTTTAGAATTTTGACGCCCGTGAAAAATTAACAATTCTAAAGATCATCCAGAGCTTCTCATGGTATTTTTCAACAAACATGAAAAAGGATGGAATCATGAAAATGCTTTTACTAACAGCAATTCTTATCCCAAGTTTCTCTTGGGCAACAGTACAATCTGATTGCGACTTCATTAAAAAAGAAATTACTTTAATGGAACAAAGAATCCTTAAACTAGAAAAGGAAATCAAAGAAGAACAAAAGGATTTATCCCATATTCTTGCTGATCTTACAATGCTTAGACAAGAGCTCGAAACTCCTATTACTAATCCAAGAGCAATCGCCCTACTGAAGCTACTAGAAACAAGATCAAATAATCGAATGGAATTGATTGAAGAAAAGAAGAAACTTCACGATGTGATTGTTGGCCAAGTTGAACAATATGAAAAAGGTCACAAAGAATCTTGTAAATAAGAAAATAAAAAATCGAATAACAAAAACCAGAGCGACATTAGACTCTGGTTTTTTCTTCTTTAAAATTTTGAAGTTTTAAAAGACATCCAAAGTCTTCAATAGAATCTTCGAAAACACCGTTCAAATCGACATATAAACTTTACCATTTCCCACAGAACAACCTTTATTTAATTTCTTTAAATGGCATATTTAATCTCTAAATAAGACTTATATTCACAAATCAATGCCCTTAGAACGAGGAGAATGAAATGAAAAAGCTAATGCTATTGGCACTGACAGCGACTTCACTAGTTAGTAATGCAACAGATAAAAATACAGCAACATCTCTACTAGAAGTTGATCTTAGCTCTCCCTTAAAAGGTGAATGTCTTGAGTATCGCACTGAGTTTAGAGATACCCGAACAGACGTCCTGACCTTTTTAGAAAAAGTACAAAATGAAAGAGGCCTTCTTCAGCTACATGAAGCAACACTAAATCTACCCTTTTCAATTAAAAGTAATATCGAAAAGATTGATTACATTAGTACAGGTCAAGATAGAGTCGGAGTTTTACTTTATAAATGTCTTAAATACAAGGCCTCATCAAAGAATAATAATTCCCTACTACATTTAAAAATAAATCCAAGAAATAGTTCATGCAAAAGTGAAACGAAGGTACTTAAACACACGACAATTACGACTAAAGAACTAGAAAACGCAATTAAAGAAGAAAACGGATTTGAATTTGAGAACTTTTTATATAAAGCAGATAGAATGACTTGGAATAACTATTCACAAAAAGTATCGAGCATTGATTTTATTGAAACAGTTGATCACAAAGTAGGAGTCATTTTCAATTACTGTAAGAATTCACAGTTTAAAGACGTTTTAAACGATGTTGTCATTGGAGAAAATGACAATAGTGACAGAGAAGATTACGCCAGATCTGAAAGAGAATTCCGTAAACAATTAGTACAAGAGATCACTAAAGAAAGACTATCACGTATTCAGTATACGTATATCAGCAAAAGAAACAATAGTGGAACAGAAATGAAAAAGTGTCGATCTAAATGGGATTTTATTTCTAATGGAGCGATATTTCGAAGAACAAAAGAAGACTGTTCTAGTTTTACAATCATAGGAGACGGAGGAGTCTTAAGATATAGAGGCTCATTATAATAAATGCCAGTCTATCGTTAAGAGAAGCAGACGGTGGTGGTTTTTACGCAAATTATTCACTCTGAAATTATTAGATCAATGGCCCTGACTTGGGCCATTTTTTATTGTCCCATTGAAGTAATTAGTTTCAAAAACATTTCATTTTTAATGAGTGATTCGTAGGCCAGTCCTACTATACGAGAGGAGTACTCATCCTCGAGGGCCGAGGCGATTTCTGTTTCACTGTAGTGACCTTCGTTGATCATGAGACGAATAATTTGTGATTCGACTCCCTCTGCTAACTCGAGCTTCTCAATAATCAACTCAGCATAATCAATCTGCAAAGAAGTTTCATCAGCGCCATTTTTTTCTAACTTAATCATTTCATTTTCTGGATTAGACTCGAAATCCTCGACGATAATATTATAAAATCCCTCATCATCGTATTCACGAACATAATCTCTTCCATCAAAAATACCATAAGAACTGATATCTTTTTTAGAGCTTCCCTGAATAACTTTATTAGCAGCTTGCCAATAGGCCTTTTCAGCAACCCCAATATCAAGGTGATTGATATGACCAAGGACGGCATAGGAGATAACTGTATTATCAGAAAATTCATTAGCTTCACCAAGTATTATTTGAATACTTTGTTTTAAAGCTCCAAATGAATCCTTAGCTTCAAAAATAGAATTGTCGCGAATTGTTTGTTCATAGAGATCAACAATATATTTAACAGCGACATCTTTGTCTTGATAAAGAAATTTCTCGTATTCAAGATTCTCTTGAAAAAGTTCCCTTAGAAGATCAGTAACGGCCTTATAGCTTTTTTTACTAGGATAGTACTCCTGTATTACCTTCTTAGCTTCACTAAAGTTTTCTTTAAAGTTCAGCTTATGAGGTAGACCAAGAGAAATCAACTTCCTTTTAATCGACTCATCATTGAGAAGTTTTGCATTCTTAGAAAGAGACTCCTCACCTACCTGTTTAATGATATAGACATAAAGCCTATCAAGTTGTTGACTATTCAATTGTATATGAAAGCGTGACTTTAAATAAAAGCGTATAGAACGCTTAGAATCGACTTCATTTTCTTTGAAGAAATTATACTTGAATTCATTTTTTAAATAAGAATAGGCTTCTTGAAAACTCAGCTCGACTCTGAAGTAATTATTGTAAACAATCTCAGGATAGATAAACTTTAAGATCTGATCTAATTCTCTTTTATCAATAAAGATTCCAAATCGTTTTAAAATTAAGCGACTTACTCGATAACGATTTTCACTCTTATTTCTACGAAGATTCGACTTGGCCATTTCCTTTTTTAAAAGTGCGATCTGATCTTTGGAGATGACTTTTTTTGTTGAAAAGACAGTGTTCACATCACTTTTACCGTAAAGACCAATTAGAAAGTTTTTTAAGTCAGAATGAGTAATATTCTCAGAAAAACACGCCTCATAGAGTTTTTTGGCCTTATCAAAGTTCTCTAAACGATGACCATTAAAGTGAGCGTTGTTAGAAATTAAATAACTCATAAACTTAAAATTCTTTGGACTAAAGCGATGAGTATCATCACCCTTGATTTTAAGAGCGTAGGTTTTGAGATTAATGATTGAGCGTTTCGTTAAATCTCTATAATCAAAGAGATAAGAAAGACTTCTCCCAGAAATCTTTTGATATCTATTTTGTAATTGATTTCTAAGCGTTTCTTTCATTCTTTCAGATAAAGAACGACCAATACGATTAGAGGCCTCAGAAAAAAGATCCTCTACTGTTTCAGCATTAAAAATAAGAGAGTCAATAACGTCTTCTCTATCTAAGAAACCTGTTTGATAGAATTTGTAATAATTGACAGGATAAAGAAACTTAACAACTTCGTAATAACGATTAAGATTCAAAACACTATCACCAAGATATTTGTGTAAAACTTTTTTAGATATTTCATGTCGCTCTTGTACAGAGAGATCATCTAACTTCTCTTTTCTTAACTGATCAATAAGAAATTGACGACTTGTTTTTAAGTTTACATTTTCACGAAACTTAAATGATTGAGATGGAAAAATACGATCGACATAGCGATATAAGAAAGCGTTTGTGACTTCCTTTCCAAGTAATTGCTCAGCAACTTCTTTTGCAATGAGATAATTCTCTTGAAAGTTATCAACAGGTAGTTTCTCATGTTCTTTCAATTCAAGTGCGAAGGCCTTTTCAAAACTCTTATAACTAAAATTACGATTTAGTCTTATTCTCTTATGATGCCTTCTTAATGTCTCGTTTTTTGCAATAACGCCAAAATACTTTAATTGATCTTCAAATGAATCTAGACCTGAGACCTCTTTCATTTTATTGAGGATCTTAGCTACACCATCGCGCGTTCCAACCAATTCTTCTTGTATATCTAGAATCTTATCAGACTTATACTTACCGCTGTAATTTTGAAAGAGAAGGATAAATTCATCGCGCTCTGAAAGTGGTCTCTTTTTTAACTGCATGAAGAGATCAATCAGCTTATCTTTTGTTAATTTAGATGTACCACTAACGTAATAATGCCATGTCGTAGGAAAAACTTTTTTTACCATTGTGCTAAATTCATCTTCACTCAGCACTTTTCCTAAAAGCTCATTGACGATTCTTCTTGATAGCTCTTTATTTTTCTTATCATCTTTGAGGGGAAGCCCCTCATTTTTCCAAAACTCATACTTTAAATCTTTTTCAAATTCGCTTTCATTGTAATTTAGCCTATGTTTGAGAGATTTCTTATAGCGGTGAATATTTGTTTTTCCATCAACAAGGCCTATTGAGATGAGGTTTTCTTCCCAATTTTTCTTCCCACCAATCTCTTTAATTTGACCAAGAAAAGCCTTGTAACTTATTTTAGATCCTGATTTTTTAAGAAGAATGGCCTCGAATTCTTTTTTCTTGTGCTCAAGGCGCATATAGCTAGGTCCATTAAAAACAAAATCAGTCTCTACGAGGGACATCTCTTTAACAAAAGAACGAACAAAGCTTTGAAGATCAAATTTTTTAATATCGAGTCCAAGTGAATTTAATCTTCTTTTAAAAGTTTTTAAACTGAAGTTTCTTTCATAGAGTTCATAGAACTCTCCGTAAGTAATTTTACGAACGAGCGGTGAAAAATCATCGATAGCTAAAACGGCATCCGAGTTTTTCATTTTCCCAATGGTATAGTCAGAACCACTTTCTGATCCATAAAGTCTTTTTAAATAGAGATCAATGAGATCTTTTTCATCAATTTGAATTTCTTTTGAGTGAAAGAGCTTAGATAAGTCGAAACAATCTGTCGCTAAAATACTTTGATTCAAAGTAAGCAAAAAAAAGAAAGTGATAAATGTAAATTTCCAGATTAATTTCACATACTTAATGTAATTGAAATGACGAAAGATAAATAGATTCTAAGGCAATTATTATAGGGGTGCTAGGATTCTAACACCCCTATAGATAATGTTCTAAGATGCGATTTTCTCGAGCGTTGTGACTGCTTTTTTGAGAGATTCACTCTTTTTGATCAATAACTTAACTTGAGAGGCGGCCTGTTGTTGAGACTGCTTAAACTCGATTTGCGTCTCATTGAGCGATGTAACAGAATCAGTCATATCGTGAATTCCAAGCTCTTGCTCACTCAAGGCCCTTAGAATCTCATCGCTCATAGCACTGGAACGTTGTGATTGCTCAACAAGTTCTTCTAGAGCGTTTTTGCAATCATTCATAAGGTCCTGCCCTGTTTGAAGATTGAGCTCAGTTGTTTCAATGATTGATTCGATACTCGCTTTAGTTCGCTCTGAAAGATTTTGAACTTCTCGAGTGCTTTTTTCGACGATATCAGTAATCTCCACAGCTGAAGATCCACTAACTTGAGCTAAGTTTCCAATTTCTCCAGCGACCACACTAAAGCCTCTTCCGTGTTCCCCTGCTCTTGCCGCTTCGACAGAAGCATTGAACGAGAGAAGTTTTGTTTGAAAAACAATATCCGTAATAATTTTTGTCTTATCTTGAATTTCTGCAATTGTTTTTGAAATATCATGCAAGTGTTCACTGTTACTTTTAATCGTCTCAACAACTCTTTTATTGTCATCTTGAATTGCTTGAAAAGAGTTTAAGAGATTAGAAATTTTATCTCGACTATCATTTGAAATAGACGCCGTGACATTGGCAACTTCATGCGATCGATTAGCATTATTTTTAGTCGTATCAACCATCATTTTAATTTCACTCATGGCAGCCGCCATATTTTCAACAGACATGGCCTGCTGATTTGTCGCAACAACGATTGATTCACTACTAGAGCCAATAACGTTGGTAATTTTATTCAACTCTGTATATTCATTTTTAAGTCGACCAATAACACGCTTAACTGGGGCAATAAAAGTTTTATACTGATAGAGAGTGCTTGAAATAGAGAGAATAAGAGCAAAGAGAATCGCTCCAATAAGACCGTAGATCGTTGAGCGTTCGGCCTCTTTAACAGAGATTAAGACATCATCAACATAAACACCTGTACCAAGTATCCAGCCCCAAGGCTTGAAAAGCTTAATATATGAGGTTTTCTCTAAAACAGTTTTCTCACCTTTTTTTGGTCTAAAATATGTAACGTGTCCTTCGCCTTTGGCTTTAGCTATTTTCACAAACTCTTGATAAAGATGAACGCCTTTAGCATCAGTGTAATCTTTCATATTACGACCGACTTTATAAGGGTCTGCACCGTGCGCGACGACATTGTATTCCATATCACTTACAAAGAAATAATCTTTGGTGTTGTAACGAAGTGCCTGGAGCATTCCCTTGGCCTCTTTCATGGCCTGCTCTTCGCTAATTTCACCATTTTGAAACCTCTTATAAGAATGATTCACTAAAGAGTATGCATTTTCAATGGCCACGCGAACTGAATCACTTTTACCATTTCTAGCAGTTGATTCTAAAGCTGGTAGCGTAATATAAAAAATCACGAAAACAAACACAGCAGAAGAACAGATTGAAAAGAATGAGGCACTAAAAAAATGCTTCACTTTCTCTTTTAAAGACATAAATACTTCATTCATAATTGACTCCTCAAATGGGATTTCGGCAAAGAACTTAAAATTCTTAAGTTCTTTTTAACTTTTTAAATCCAATGTTATTTCAATATCTTTACAGCCTTAGCTTAACCCAAGGTTTGTTTCAAAAGAGTATTTATTGAATTTAAGCGTAGAACCTGAGCTGGATCATATAAATGATTAGGTTCCACTAAGAATAGGAATCAATTGGCAAAAAAAGTGCGTAAAAAAAAACAGAGCTTACTTTTTTTGAGATTTAAAGTCTGCCTCTTTACCATGATAAGGATGATTAGAATCAATTTCGATCTTGCGACCAATTTCATTTTCAATATCTTTCATTTGGTCAACTTCGAGATCATCACAAAATGTAATAGCAACTCCCTTCTTACCAGCTCGTGCAGTTCTTCCAACGCGATGGATATAGGACTCACTATCTTCAGGAAGTTGATAATTAATAACGTGAGTAACATCGTCCACATCAATACCACGAGAGGCTACATCAGTAGCGACAATGGCCTTGAGCTTTTTCTTTTTAAAAAGCTTTAGAGCATGCATTCGCTGCCCTTGATTCTTTCCACCGTGGAAGGCCATAACACTATGACCATCTTCTCTAAGCATTTTTGTTACACGGTCACAAGTCTTTTTAGTTCGAACAAAAATTATCGCAGACTTTAAAGCATGCTTTTTAAGTAAGCTCGTTAAGAGAAGAGGTTTATTCGCTCTATGAACTTGAAAAATATACTCTTGAAGATTTGATTGATCATCAGAATCATCAACAGGAGCAACCTCAATCTTTTTTGGTTCTTTAAGCTCAAGAGTCACTAATTCTTCTATTTCTTTTGGAAGTGTTGCCGAATAAAAAACGTTCTGTCTCTCTTTAGGCATATGAGAGAGAATCTCTTTTACATCAGGGTAGAAACCCATATCGAGCATCTTATCAACTTCATCTAAAACGAGGTATTCAACCTCTTCAAAAAAAAGACTCTCTTTATCAAAGAGCTCTTTTAAGCGTCCTGGAGTTGCGACAAGAACATCGACACCTTTCATTAAGTATTCTTTTTGATCTTTAATTCTCGAACCACCATAGACAGCGAGAACACGAAGAGCATTTCCTTTAGCATATAATTTAATTTGCTGTTCGACTTGGTCGGCAAGTTCACGTGTAGGAGTTAAAATCAAAGAACGAATACGATAGGGCCTTAGCTTCTTTTTATTTGCGGACAGTCGATGAATGAGAGGCAATGAAAAGGCAGCCGTTTTTCCCGTTCCCGTATCCGAGAGACCGAGTAAGTCTTCGCCCTCTAAGAGAATTGGAATCGATTTCTCTTGAACCTCAGTTGGGATTTTGTAGCCTTTATTTACAAGGGCCTTAACAATACTCTCACTGAGACCGAGTTCTTCAAAAGTTGCCATAGAGTTTTCCAATTATCGCTAGAGAATTAAACCTTAAATGAACTTCAGATATAGCACATAACTGACTATTTCGACTATTTCTTTGTGTATTACAGTTCGATAATTCTTTAAATTCCTTTGGAAGATTTGCTATAATAAGCCTATGTATTTAAAGGAGAAAACTTGAATTTATTGATCATTTACATAACATTGGCCATTGGCGTCTCTTTTTTATGTTCGATATTAGAGGCCGTCATTTTGAGTATATCGCCCAATTATCTCGAATCACTAAAAGACAAGGAGCCTGCAAAATATAAAAAGCTTCTTCCTTTAAGAACAAATATTGAAAAGCCACTGGCATCAATTTTAACGATTAATACTTTTGCCCACACCATAGGAGCGGCCGGAGCTGGAGCTCAGGCACTTGAGGTTTTTGGCAACGAGTGGATCGCAACGTTTTCTGTTGTTCTGACTCTTGGAATTCTCTTTCTAAGCGAGATCATTCCAAAATCTATTGGCGCTCAATACGCTAAGAGCTTAGCAGGATTTGCAGCAAAAGTGCTTCCACCGATGATAGCACTTACTTATCCACTAGTTTATATCAGTGAACTTCTCTCAAAACTCTTTAGCAAGAGCGACGGTGATAAAACATCAAGAGATGAAATCAAGGCCATTGTCGACATCGGCCTTCGTGATGGTGCTTTAGAAAAGAGCGAATACACCATGCTTAAAAACTCTCTTGAGTTTAAAAAAGTTCCATCAAAAGAAGTCATGACGAAAAGATCTCAAGTTGTAGGCTTGACCATCGATGAAACAACAGAGAGTATTCGCGAGCACATCATAGAAAATAACTTCAGTCGTATTCCCATATTTGGCCTAAATCATGATGACATTAAAGGCTACGCCCTTAAAAATGATCTTCTCCAATTAATGGTCAAAGGCCTTGATATAGACTTAAATCAGTGCATGAAGCCCATGTTAATTGTTCCCTCTTACCTCCCGTTAAAAAAGCTTTTCTACCGCCTTTTAGAGCGCCGAGAACATATTTGTGCCGTCGTTGATGACTACGGAAAGTTTGTAGGGATTGTGACATTAGAAAATATTATTGAAAATTTATTAGGTCTAGAAATCGAAGACGAATTTGACTCTCCATAAAAAAAGGAAGCCCTAGAGCTTCCTTTTTCATTATCCTATTTCGCTTTTTTTGCTTGCTCAATCCAACTATCAAAGTCCTTTTGATGGGCCTTAATCCATGAATCAGCATGTCGTTCAATTTGCTTTTCAGTATTCTCACCTTTAGAGATCAGCATATTCTGAAGTGAAATATCATTAACATTCATTTTCGCAACTTCAAATAATTTTGCTGCAACTTTATGGTGCTTACCTGTGGCCGCATTAGCAACAATTCTCATGTTGTTAATATTAAAACCATAGTCATCACCATTTGGAAGACGCGTACTCTTTGAAATTGGATGGCTAGACTCTGTTACCTGCAACCAGACTACGTCTTTACCTGGCACAAGCTTTCCACTTACCCAATAAGGAGTGTATGTGTAATATAGAACAGGTTCACCCTTATCAAACTTAGCAATCGTTTCAGAAATAATCGCAGCGTACTCCCCCTGTCTGTGCTCGACAGTTTTTCTTAATTTAAAGGCATCAAGTTGGTGTTCAATAACTTTCTCACATCCCCAACCTGGATTACATCCTGCTAGATCGGCCTTACCATTTCCATCACTGTCAAAGAGTTTAGCGATTTCAGGTTTCTTTAGATCATTGAAATAGCGAATTTTATACTTATCGGCCGTTTTCTTATCGATGAGATAACCTTGAGCACATCCATCGATGAAAGTTCCCTTTCGATAGAAGGCCTTATCCCCACCGGCCTTTTTATACATATTTTCATGCAATGGCGCCCAGTTGACTGAGAGAAAGTGGATATTCTTATCGTCTTTATTTTGCGCAATTGATTTATAAGCAACGGCGTAAGCAACTTCTTTAATTGGTTGAACATCGTAACCAAGTTTAGAAAGTGCCTTCATTAAAATCATGGTTTGAAACTTCTCTTCCGCAATCGGTGAATGCATAGGATAAACCTTAACACCCTTTCCAGGAAGATCTTGTGCCATTGATAAACTTGAAAGCCCAAGAAGCATTCCAATAAAAAGATTTTTCATCTGTATCTCCTCTTTAAGATTTAACTTTACTCATTATTTTATAGATAATTCCAGCAGGACCAGTTTCATACCAATGAGTGTGGATTGTCGTTCTCTGCTTGGTAGCAAAAGACTGTGTCATTCTATCTAAAACAACAGCTAACAAGACAATCCCAAGACCACCAACAGCAGACAGTCCCATGTCCAGTCGACCAATTCCTCTAAGAACCATTTGCCCTAAACCACCTACGGCAATCATTGAAGCAAAAACAACCATAGATAAAGACAACATGAGCGTCTGATTCACTCCGGCCATAATAGTAGGAAGGGCCACCGGTAATTGAACACGAAAGAGTAACTGCCATCGACTCGCCCCAAAAGAGTCCGCTGCTTCCACGAGATCACTTGGTACTTGCTTAATACCAAGGTCTGTAAGTCGAACGAGTGGTGGTAGTGCAAAAACGATTGTTACAACAACGCCAGGAACGTTACCAATTCCAAAGAGCATAACAATTGGAATAAGATAAACAAAAGCAGGAGTTGTCTGCATAGCATCTAATACTGGTCTAACAATAGCAGACGCTCGCTTTGACTTTGAAATATAAATACCGATTGGTATTCCAATGAAGACACAGAAAATCATCGATGTAAAAACGAGGGCCAAGGTAACCATGGCCTGATCCCAAGCGCCAATTGCACCAATGATAACGAGTGAAATGAGTGTTCCAATACTTAATTTCTTACCAGAAACTTGCCAGGCTAAAAGTGCCATAAAAATGATCACAACAACTGGTGGAATACTTAGAAGAGAATTCTCAATTGTTGTCAGAGTAATATCAATCGGATAACGAATTGCTTGAAAGAATTCTCTAAAATTATCAACAATCCAAGTCAGTCCATCTTCAATCCAATCATCAAATGGAAACCATTCTTTTTGAAAAGGCTTCATTAGAGTATTGTGAACTTCATCAACTGCAGCACTATCAGCAGAAGGATTCCATGTATTAGCGGCAGCTGGAGCTGCTTCAAAAGGATTATTTTTTACAGCTTCCTTTGCGACTTCTTTTGTCGTCTCAGCTGTTCCCCATGGATTAGACATTTGTTTCCTCCATATTAAAATCTAATGTATCAAGTAAGTGGGCCTTAGAAATTGTTCCAAGATATTTTTTACTCTTAGAAATTACAGGCAGTGGACAAGTTGCATGGGCCACTTGACCAAGGAGATCATTGAGTTGCACATCTTCTTCAATGGCAGAGATATCTTTTAAAAACGCCCCTTCCAAATTTCCATTTACCTTCTTTTGTTCTTTTAAACTATCTAGAGAAACGACACCAAGATACTCTTGTTTCTTATTAACAACATAAGCAAACTCTCTGTCGTGATCTTGAAGAAGTTGTAGAGTGGTCTTGATACCACCTTCACTTTTTTGAATCGCTGTAACATTCTTTTTCGTAGCGATATGGCCGGCCGTAAAAATACCAGCAATATCAACACCACTTAAGAATGAGCGAACATATTCGTTTTCTGGATTTGAAATAATATCATCAGGAGTTCCAATCTGAACAACCTCTCCCCCTTGCATAATCGCGATACGATCACCAATTCGCATGGCCTCATCTAAATCATGAGAAATAAAAACAATCGTTTTTCCAAGTGACTCTTGAAGATCGAGAAGCTCATCTTGCATCTCAGTTCTAATCAGCGGATCAAGAGCTGAAAACGCTTCATCCATAAGCATTATATCTGAGTCAGTGGCAAGCGCTCTAGCAAGCCCCACTCTCTGCTGCATCCCACCTGAGAGCTGATCAGGATAAGACTTCTCATAATCTTTTAACCCAACCTGAGTGAGAGCGATTCGTGCTTTTTCATAGCGCTCTTCTTTAGACATACCATCAAACTCTAGACCTAGGGCCGTGTTATCGATAATATTAAGATGAGGCATCAAGGCAAAGGATTGAAAAACCATACTGATTTTTTCTCTTCTTGTTTTACGAAGTTCCTTGCGCTCCATTTTCGTCACATCTTTTCCATCAATATAAATACTTCCCCTTGTGGGCTCGATGAGACGATTTAAAAGCCTAACCATCGTCGACTTACCTGAACCAGAAAGCCCCATGATGACAAAAATCTCACCTTTATAAATTTCAAAGCTGGCATCTTTCACTCCAACTGTCTGACCTGTCTGACGAAAGATCTCATCCTTTTCAACTCCCTGCTCAATAAGCTTAAAAACTTTATTGGGCGAGTTCCCAAAGACCTTATAAACATTTTCAATTTTGAGTTTTACTTCTTTACTCATTTGACCTCGCTAGAATTTTTAATCAATTTTCTTTAAATTCGGCGAACACGATCACTAAGACAACGACCGTGAACTAGATGTTAAATAATTGAGTGTATTCATTAAGTTATAGCACTCTTTTCGGAAGGCACGAGCTTAAGATCAAACAGCGTTCGGTAATCACGAACACTAGCCTAAATAAGATTTAAAGGCTTTCAACAATTTAGGGAGCTTAGCTAAAGCAGCTAGTGCGGCCTCTAAGTGGGCCAAGTATGTAAGAATTACAAAAAAACATCCCATCCAATACTTTTAAACAGCTTAGAAATTATTTCCAAAGCTCTGGCCCTAAATAAGAAAAAGTCTATATTCAAGGACATGCTAAAATCATTTCTCTTTAAACTTACACTTTATATTTTATTCATCTCAAAATTTGCTTTTGCTGATGTGAACGTCATGGCCCCACTTATGATCGATTCAGAATCAAAGTGGCAAGAGTTCGAGCAACGTCTAATCAGTCTTAAAAAAAATGGAGTTGAATCGATCTCAACCGACGTTTGGTGGGGGCTTGTTGAAAAAGAATATGGCAACTACGATTGGAGTGTTTACAAGAGAATGGCAAAGCTTATTAAAGATGCTGGTCTCAAGTGGACACCTATTATGTCTTTTCATCAATGTGGCGGAAACGTTGGAGATGATTGCAATATTCCAATTCCAAAATGGGTTTGGGAAAAAAGTAAAAACAAAAAAATCTTATCTCTTTTTAGTGAGCATGAATTTCAAACACAAAGCGAAACTGATATCCAATATCTAAGTGAGCTAGGCCAGAGAAATAATGAACATCCAAGTGTCTGGTCGAGCCCACATACGGTTCAATATTATAAGAACTTTTTAAAGAACTTTATAAGTGAATTTTCTGACTATCAATCAGATATTAATGAAATCAATATTAGTCTCGGTGCGGCCGGAGAACTTCGCTACCCTAGTTATAATTCTCATGATCAAGGACAAGAGAAGTCAATTGCTCTTTTTCCTAATAGAGGAAGTTTTCAAGGAATGAGTGATCTTGCAAAGTTTTCATTCAACGATTACATGCAAATCAAATATCAAACAAACAAAAGATATAAGCTTCCCTCTATGGAAGAATTTAGTGATCTCATGGACAATGGTCTACAGAACACTGAGTTTGGAAAAGATATTTTTGATTGGTACCAAGCTTCTCTTTTTAAACATGGTGAGATCGTTCTCACAGAACTCGATCAAGTAAAATCTCAAACACTTTTTAGATCCATTCCACTTGGTTCAAAGGTTCCAGGAATTCACTGGAATATGGGTATAGATCATGGTCTTGGAGAAGGGTTTACTTGGTCACATCGTTTAAGTGAGATGACAGCGGGACTTATCTCTTCTAATGATGAAAATCTCTTTATTACAGAAAAGGGCGCTGGCTATGATCGTCTTCTCTCTCACCTTTCACAAGTCCGTCGAAAGCTTCAATCACCTTTTATTCTTCACTTCACTTGTCTTGAGATGAATAATAATGACAATGCCGATATGAAGGCCAATTCAATGGCAAAAAGCCTAGTTCACTGGTTTGGAAATCAAACGAAAAAGCACGATTTAAAACTAAAAGGTGAAAATGCTTTGGAAGGTCTTCTCTATCAAAAACAATCTTGGAAAAATATCAAAGATGCTATCGATTATTCTCACTACAGCGGGCTGACTATTCTTAGAATGGGTCCACTAACTGACAATGAACAAGTGCAACAAGAAATCAAAACTCTTGATCGCCATTTGAAAGATTTGAAAGCAAAGAAAATTAAAAAGAGAAAGTATCCTAAATGCTTTTCTCTCTTAAGGAATTTTTAATCATGCTTCGAAGTGAGCTATTGAGCATTTGAGAAGAGTCTCTATCTTTTAATAAATTCTTCGAAAGTGTGTAACTTAGGTAGAGACCATAAATATTGAAGGCAAATTCCTTTGAATCAACGCTTTCATTAAAAAAGCCTTCCTTCTTACACTCATCAACAAAACTTGCCATAAAGGCCAAAAGTCTTGATTGCTGACGAACGATCTTATCTCGAACGGCGCAGTTCTCTCGATCTTGGTATTCATAGGCGGCCTTAACAAAAGGACAACTAACTTTTCTTTTGAATTGAAGTTTAGATACCCAATCAATCCAAAGATCACAAAAAGACTCAAGTCGACTAAGAGCATCCTTGCCCTGAATTTTCTCCGTCACATTCTCTCGATAGACTTTCTCACTGAACTCTAAAATGGCCAGCTGCATGTCTTCTTTATTTTTAAAGTGTGAGATAACTCCCGTTCTCGACATGCCAACGAGTTTGGCTATTTCGCCAATCGTTACATTTTCAAGGCCATAAGAGCTAGCAAAGCCCATGGCCTTTAAGAGAATATTGTCTTTTGTTTTTTGCCCTTTATCCATGATTAATAAACTCCAAAACCTTTCCAATCACAGCGGAGTCCTTAAGAAGACGGCGATGGCCTAGACCTCTTGTCTGGAAAAACTGAAACTCTTCAACTCCACTCTCTTTCTCTCTATCGCTAGAAAAAAGAAATTCTTCGACATCTGCACTAGGGCAATAGCGATCTTCTCGATCATGGATAAAAAGAAAGTGATCATTCACTTTATCACGGTGATTTAGGGGTTTCAATTTTTGCCAATGACTCTCATAATTTTTTGAAACATCTTCTAAGAGACTTAAAACCATTCTCTTTGAAACTCCCACTCTATCCATTTTTTGAAACATATCTTCAAAAAATAAAATAGGAATACTAATGAGCACGACTTTTCTATTCTTAAGTAACTTTGAGTCTAAATTGAGAAGGGCCGCTCCACCCATTGAGTGTCCGACCAATGAGACAAGCTCATAATCTCTCTTTTCAATCTCTTTAATGACACTTTCAATTCCATCGATAAAAGCGAACATGTGAGAGACTCTCCCATCAGAGAGTCCATGCCCAATATGATCAAAACACCAAACGGAGTAGCCTTCATTAAGAAGATCGATAAGCATTTTTTTATAACAAAGTGATGTATCGGCCCAACCATGAGTTAAAAGGACATGCTTATTTCCGCCTTTAAAAAAGTAAACCTGAACTTCACCCATTCGCTTAGTTTTCAAAGAGAAACTTTCATTGGGAATGACAGATTGAAAAGGAGTCTCCCTTTTTCCGTAGGGATTAGTAAATAAGCGATAAGATAGTCCATTACTTAACGCAGGAGAGAGTGTTGTAAGCAAGTCAGTTGATAATTTAATCAAACCTCTTCTTGCATTATTTTTTTTCTTAGCTTCATTGAAATAGATCTTTTTCATAACCCACCAAATAGTACAGTTGTTCTATTAACAAAATAACACAACTGTACTATTTAAATCAACCCCCAACATGAGTCTTTAATTTCGAATACTTAACGGAGCCCTATACCAAAGTTCAAGATATCTTGCCGAAGTCCGTTAAGAAAAACAATAGTAAAAAAATTGGAGTTTATATGAAAGCAAAAGGACTTGTCCTCGCCGCTATGTCACTCGTACTTGCCAATGCCCCTATGGCCCAAGAAGAGCAACATGAGCACGCTAAGGTTTTTAACCCACAAGAAGAACAAGAATTCTACAATCAGGCCCTACAAAAAGGTGAATTAGAGATCCTCGACTTTCGCTTTTCTCAAGGAAGCTGGTATGAATGCGAAGACATGGTAACAGGAAATTTTTCTGGCTACAAATGTGCTTCACGCAGACAAGTCTCTCAAATTCTCAATGAGTATATGATGGAGCACATGCAAGGTTGTGTTCAAGAGGCCCTCGATGAGCAAGACGGTGGAACAATTGAAAAGATGCACATTGTTCACGATGGTATTTTAGGAGATCGAAGACACTCTCCACGAAGCTTACACGCCGAAAATAGGGCCATAGACATTAGAAGCTTTGAGTTAAATCTTACTGATGGATCAAAGAAGTCTTATGTTTATGAAAAACTGGAAAACAGAGAATTCTTTACGACTTTTAGAAAATGTTGGGGAAGAGTTGTTCATGAAAATAACGGATGCCCTGTCTACAAAAACAATATTATGCGAACGGGATCAATTGGATGGGAAGATAAAAACCATCAGCACCATATGCACACATCTGTTCCCTATTGTGTTAGCGGTAAATACGGTAGTTACTACTACAATAGATAAAAAGAAAGGGCTCCAAAAGGAGTCTTTTTTATTTGCTTAAATTGGTCGATCAGGTTGATCGAGAACTTCGTGCCACTCATGAGGAGCATGAGTTAACTTAGAAAGAATAGCATCCGAAATCTTCGCATACTCGCGAACTTCCTCATCATTAGATAACATGGCATAACTGTAAATTGCGTGAATGTTGCGATCGATTTCCGCCTTAGACTTTCTTTGCAAATTTCTCCAAGTCAAAGGCCATGGTCTTTTTCCACTTTTTTCAAACGTTCTTAGGGCCTGAGTTCCATCTTCAAGTCTTATGATGGCCTTTTCGATACTAACAACATAGTCTCGTTGCTTTTCGATATAACCATCAACGCCATGCTCATCAATCTCTTTTAAAAATGAAAGACCCTCTTCATAAGTTTTTAAAAAATTATCCACTTTCTCTAGGTACTTTCTCTGCTTATGATCGTAGCGCCCTTTCCCCCCATTTTCTCTAAACTGAATGAGAGCTTTTTGCAACTTCTTATCCTTCATTGCCTTTTCATAACTTTTTTTCCCTTTGTCTCTATAGCTTCTATAGTGATCCACTGTTTCAATAGAGTTTGCCATAAAGTCATCGAGAAAACTTGTCCATGTACTAAGTTCAGCTCGTTTCGAATTTAAAGAACTTTCTAAACTCCTTAGTAACTCCCCTTGATCAGTTTTCATGATCTTTTCATGAGCACTTTTAAATTGATCTTTATAGGCCCTTGCAAAGTTCTCTTTGATAGGATGATAAAAGAGAAGGTTTCTCATAACTGACGGATTCTCTAACAGTGAGTAATAGTCCTCTCGGTCTTCTTTTGCCATGAGATAGCAATAATCATTTTTCCTTGAAAAAGAGTAAGCATCTCTAAGATGAGTCCCCTTAGTATTCGTAGGTATTTTTTTTATTCCGTAGTAATAATCATAGACATCAGCAAATTGGCGGCCTTTTGAGATCATTGTCTCACAATTTTCATCACTCAAACTAGCCATTCTCTCACTGTTAGTTCCTTGCGATAAGTAATAGTACTCAAGGTCTTTTCCATCATGACATCCTAGATTAAAGTAAATCCCTGAGTGAACATTATAAAGACTTGGCATATCGTGATTAATTAATTTTTGAAGAGCTCTATCATTTGCTAAATCGAGAGCTTTTTGTTCATTAAAAAGAATATCTTCTACATATTGAGAGGCCGCTGGACGAATACTCAAAGGCCCTTGATCTTCATAACCCGCGAGTATTTTAATATTGGGAAAAAGACCTTTCCAATCGATAACTTCTTTTTTTACACTCGTATAACAACCAAGAAGCAAGCTACTTTGTACATCCTTAGCTAGCTTAGGATAGCTTTTAAAAAGGGAAAAGAGCTCCTCTTTTCCAAGCTTCTTAGCTATCTCACGATCAGAGGAAAAGCTTCCTCCTCCATTGTGGCCAGAGAGAATAAAAGATTTCAAACTTCCTTCATTCTTAGAGATCTCAGATAGCCTTTCTTCGAGTTCCTCAATGATTGGTCGATCATTTTCATAAGACATCTCAGTTAGCTTCTTTGATTCTTTTAGAACCTTTTCTTTCAAAGAGGTGCAATTGCTTTTACAATTTACAAATCTCGTTTTCACTCGATGAAGCTTTTCTCTTTGTATACCGAGTTCAATTGTATTTTTTGGAACAACGACAAATTGTTGTCCTCTTTGACAAGCCGCCTTTTGAGCGCTTTCAACTTCATGATATGAGGCATTCACATCAACAAAGAGAATAGTTTCCTTCTCATGAATTGGTCGTTCACAATTAAAGGCAAAAGAAAAAGTTGGAATGAGAGCTAAAAAGAGAAGTTTATAGATCATTGACTCTCCTTAGCTTCACTCGCTAACTTGAATCGCTGAACACCCTGCTCTTTATCTTTTAAAAAAGGATATCTTTTTACAAGCTGATTGAAATCGTCTTTTATTAATTTATAATAATAAATATCAAAATCTAGTTCATCCCAATCGCTTGGGCATAAATCATAAAGACCAAAGACTTGAAGATTCTTATTTCTGGCCTGGATACTAATGATCTCTTCCCTCTTTGGCGTCTCAACTTCGTACTCTTTTGTAAAATCATCAACTGAAATATGACTATCGAGAAGCTGTATTTTAAAAACACCCTTGTTTTCTTTTCTCTGAGGGATTTTTAATAATTTCTTTTGATCCTCTTTCAAATAATCGAGATCAAGTTCATCAAATGACCAACTTGATTGCAGCAATAAAAGAAAAAAGACAAAAATGAATGAATTAAATTTCATCAGGCTCTCCTTAAAGAGCCTATCGGAAGGAAAACTAAAGAATATTATTGACTTGGACCAAGTTCTAACTTGGGAGAAACTCTTACCTATAAGAGCATAATTTAAGAACTTCTTCTGTGCTTAGAGGCTTATTAAGGCCGAGCTCTGCTCTTAGATAGCACTTTATTGGACTCATTTTATCAACTGTTCCCTTGCAAAGCTCGATGGCCTGATCTTCAGAAAGATTGGGACCAAAAGTTGCCCTTGCTGTGTTAAAGCAAGAAATAACGGCGTAAGAGCTTAAAGCACCCTTACATAATGCTAGTGCCTTCGTTGCATTGAGACCAAGCCCAACGATTGAAGTTGCACTATTAAAGCATTGCGTAGCCTCAAGGGCATAGAGATTGAGAGAGAAAAGACATGAGACTGTAAGAATAATTTTTTTCATCCAACTTCTTTGCTTTATTTCTAACCTATAGACAATATTAAAAAGTGAGATTTGTAGCAACTCCCCATAGAAACGATACCATTTATTGTAAAATCAAATAAAATGTAACGAAATGGATTTTAAATGCACCCATAGAAAACTAAAGAAGGAATCTTTATGAACTGGGCCATCTTAACGATATTTAGTCTTATCATGTTCTTTATCTCACCTGCTCTTGGTAGAGAAAATCGTATCTCCCAATTTTTTGGAGCAAAGAGAAAAGATGGAAGTGATATCGACCTTGTTACTTTAACCTCATCACTTCTCATTTCGTGGATCTTTGCAAAATCAATCTACAATGCCGCGAGCCTTGGAAGTAGCTTTGGAGCACCAGGGGGGCTGGCCTATGCAACCTACTGGCTCTCTTTCATCGTCGCAGGCTTTACTATTTATCGCCTTAGAAACCAAGGTTTTGAAAGTATCCCTCAATTCTTAAAGTCAAAATTTGGTAGTGGAGCACTTTGGCTATTTTCCTTCATTCTTCTCTTTAGGCTTTGGAATGAAATTTGGTCAAACACAATGGTGGTCGGTCAATTCTTTGGGGAAAAAGGATCGGGTTCATTTATCGCTGCTAGCTGGCTAACAACGTTCTTAGTTTTAGCTTACGCACTTAAATCGGGTCTTCGAAGCAGTATTATTACTGACCTCATTCAAATGGCCCTCGCTTCGATTTTGATAGCGATTATCTTAGGTCATATTTTTCCAGAAAAAGGTCCTGTTGAATTAATACAAACCGGAAATTGGAATTTAAAAGGTGGAGTTGATCTCATCTTTGTTGCTCTCATTCAAATTTGGAGCTACCCATTTCACGATCCCGTCATGACTGATCGAGGATTTATTACAGAGAAAAGAAAGATGCTCAAAGGATTTATCTTAGCAGGTATCTTTGGGGTCATCTTTATATTTCTTTTCAGCTTTGTTGGAATTTTTCATGGAAGTGCAAATTTGGGAGGCGACTCTGTCATCGAAACGGCGAAATACTTCGGACTGCCCATGCTTGTCATTATGAATCTCATCATGCTGACAAGTGCCAGCTCAACAATTGACTCAACCTACACATCAGCAGGTAAGCTCGTCGCTTTAGAGCTTTTAGAAAAGTATCATCTTGATAAGATAAAACTATCGCGCATCACAATGATCGTTCTCGCTCTACTTGGAAATGCTATGGTTCATTTAGGACCTGAAATCCTAAGTGCAACAACCGTTAGTGGAACAATGGTCATTGGGTTAGCTCCTATTTTTCTACTTTCATCATGGAAAAAGGCCTCTAAGGCATCATTTTACAGCAGTGTTCTAGTGGGACTAGTGACTGGAATATTCCTTTCTCTGGGTCTTATTCCAGATTCTATCGGAGATGGAAAATACGGTAAGCTCCTCTATGCCAATGTCATTGGCACTACTCTATGCTTTATAAGCTTTTTCGCTTTTGCCTATCTCATGCCAAACAAGAAAGGAATGAATATTGAAAAAAATTAGATCTTTTAACTTTGAAAACCATAAAAAACTTATTTTCTTTGGTGGAGTCTATTCAAACGCTGAGGCCTTTAAAGCTTTTTTAGAATTAATGGATAATGAAGAAGTTTCAATGGATCGGCTCTTCCATTCGGGTGACCTTCTCGCCTACTGCTCATCACCAAAAGAAGTTATTCAGTTAATCAAAGAAAGAGACATTAATTCAATTCTTGGAAATGTTGAACAACAAATCGTGCAAGAGAAATCTGACTGTGGTTGCAATTTCAATGAAGGCTCACTCTGCGATACCCTTTCAAATCAGTGGTATCAATTTGCAAAAAACCAAATCGATAAAAAAGATAAAGAATATCTAAGTACATTTAGTGATCTCATAAAGATTCGCTACCATCAATCGAATATCCTTCTCTGTCACGGTTCTCCCAATCAAATTTCAAAGTACCTTTTCAATTCATCACGCCCTGAAGAATTTGAAAAAACAATTGATCAATCACTTAGCGATATCGACATCATTATTTCTGGTCATAGTGGAATCCCATTTTGCCGCTTCATCAATGAGAAGCTTTGGATCAATACGGGAGCACTTGGGATGCCGGCAAATGATGGAACAAATAGAACTTGGTTTGTCGAATTAAACCAAGAGGGCACCACTATTCACTATCAACTTCGCTCACTAATCTATGACTTTGAAAAAGAAGCAGAGTTAATGCGCCAAAATCAATTACCGGAACAATACGCCAAAGCTCTAGAAACAGGGCTATGGCCAAGTTTAGATATACTACCGGAGAAAGAAAAAGATCAAACAGCAATTCCTATTAAAGAATTTAAAGGGAAGCTCATTATCAATAACAAGGACCAACAATGAAATTATGGCCACTTTTAGCTATTCTACTCACCCAAGCAAGCCTAGCTTCGAGCTACTTTGTCGCACCTTTTTACTTAAGCCTAAATGGAATTGAGCCATTCTATGGTGCAGCTGCAGGAATGAAGGGTTTAACAAAGAGGAAGTTTGATATTGTGGCAGGTGCGAGCTTTGGCTCTCTTGAAGGAGCAGGGCTTAGTCTTAGTAATTACCAGTTAACGGCCAATGATCGCATAGGTTTGAATTTTTTGAATATAAGTGATGTAAAGTATGAAACAAATTATGGTCGTGGACTTACGACGACTGATTTTGTAAATCAAAAACTAGAGTTTCAAGCGATTCAATTGAACTACTCACGTCTTCTTTCAAAATCATTAACTGTGAAATTCAATATTGCCATGACTCAACGAAAATTTAAGGGCTATGAGACTTTAGATGAAAGAGAAATCGATATCACCCTTAAAAACTTCTATGATGAAAAAGCTACGATCCTAGGGCCAGCGATTAGCTATAAAACAGACCTTTTTAAAGCAAGTGCTGATTTAGGTTATATTTTTGGAAGAACAGGACAAAGCGATATGCTTCTTCTAAACACAAGTCTTTGGAAAGCAATTCCCCTCTCTTCAAATAATGCACTCAATTTTGGAATGAAGTCTTCTCACGCCTTTGTCGCCAGTGAATTTCAAACAAAAGATAACGAGATTGATGGAGACTGTGAACTCATTACAAATAGTGAGCTTCAGCAGCGATGCCTGCAATTAGAAAGCGATACAAATAAATTCATCAAGGCCCACAATCGCTACGGAACAGCAAAACCTCTTGGAGGAAATTTTGGACTCAGATCATTTAGAGAGTTTGAATTTAAATCAGCACATAACCTCCTTCTTTCTAGTGAATTTCAACAAAGGCTCATTGGAGAAAAACTATATGGACTGATTTTCTTTGAATTAGGTCAAGCACAAGATCGGTTTGAAAAAATTATGAACTCTTCTCGCTTTAGTTCAGGTGCCGCTCTTCACTACTATGTCAGTGAAAAGATGCCTCTAAGAATCACCTACGCCCGCGGAAACAGTGGTGATCAATTCTTTATTAGTGCCGGAAGTATTTGGTAGAAGAACAAAGGGCATGGAGGAAAATATCCTCGATGCCCTCAATAAATTTATTCTGTGCAGGCCATAGATGTTTTAGGCGCTTCATTAATACAGCCATAAACATTACAGCTTCCCCCATATTCCCAACATCCATAGACATTACATCCACCACCACTATACCAGCAACCATAAACATTACAGCCACCACCTTGGGCCCATTTTCCATAAATATTAATACCAACACAACGATCGAGATTTCCCGTATCTCTTCTTGGTGGTTTTCTACGTCTTCTCTCTTTACGTGGGCCACAGTCTCTTAAATCAGTTCCATAGTCACAAACGTCGTAACTAGACCCTGGACCACCATCATCACATATTCCATCTCTAGCGTATTCACAGCTATTGTTATTGGCCATAATTTGCATTGAGAAAAACATCATAAAAATAAGTGTCATAAATTTCATAAACCCTCCCTTTAGATTTCGAAGAATCTACAGCGCTCCGCAACAACTAACAACAAATTCCTCTGAACAAAAGTGAACAACTTCAGTGATTAAATCTATTCTCCTAAAAGAATTTCATAACTATGTGAAATTGCCTTTAGAAAGGAGAGATAGCAATCCTCCTTGTTACGTCTTTTCTCATTAATATTTTGACAAACATGAGATGAGAAAGAGCTAGGAAAACTAATTGGTAAAATACCACTTCCAAGGAGTACATAATCCGAGCACAGGCGAGATGTGCGACCATTACCATCATGAAATGGGTGAATCGTTACAATCCACTGGTAAATATGAAAGGCCTTTTCATAGGGAGATAAAGTTAAGTTAGTTAGAATCTTTTTTTCAAAAAGAGAAAGAGCTTTTTCAATATACTCAGGTTTAATAAATTCTAAGTGACCACCATAGATTGGAATTTCTCTGATACTTGAAGCTTCATTTCGAACGAGTGCATTCAGTTTATAAACATGAGATAATGAGAGTTCTTCATTTTGAGAGAGCGACTCATTTACATATTGATTGGCCCTATCCCAGTTTCTAAGATCACTGTCTTTAACTCTACCAAGCGTATTTGAACTTAAAAGCCGCGCCTTGGCCAATTTACTCCAGTTTAAGGAATAGGCACGACTCACCTTCTCGCATTGATATGAGATAAAATCATATTGGGCCTCAATCTCCTCTTGAGCACGAAGATCAAGAGGAGCCTGAAGATACTTAAGGACTTCGCTAGAATCCATCGTCTATTCTTTTTACTGCTGAAGCTTGAAAGTTAAAGATTCTCTTTCCACATGGAAGACTTCTTTAGGATTGTTGATCATCAGGTAAGTCGATCCATTGATTTTTTTAATAGAAACATTAGATCGCCCATAATTTTGTGAACAAGACAGAGTTGAGTCACAGTCATAGAGATCAAAACGATCCTCACCTTTTTGGTTAATCATATACTGACTACCTGAATATTCTCGTCTCGATTGCTCTAGGGCATCACTATAAAGATAAGAGACAGTGGCTTCAAATTCCATCTTTTCAATCTCAGTCGTTGTCGAAGAATCAACTTCAACATCATCTTCATAAGTTTTAAAACGTATCTCTATGCGAAACGTAGTAGGAATCGAGATCATCTCACCATTGTCATTATAGACTGTACGAACACTCTCAAAGGACTCCGTAGAAAGAAAATACTGATGATTCAATTCTAATTTCTTTTCAATAATCTGCTGTCTGAGTGTTTGAATTTCGGCCTTGGCCATCATGGAAACGGGATTCATTAAAATCAAAGAACTGAGGATTACTTCTTTTTTCATGTGATACTCCAAGGGTAGTTTCTAAGTTGGTAGAAGAAACATACCCCTGGCCTATCAATAAATAAAATAACTTAAGATCATATTTACTATAACAATTTGTTATATATCTTAAGATTGTGTGAATTAATCGATGAGTGAAACGGTATCACCCTTAGCAAAGAGATAGATATCCTGATCTCTAGAGCTAAATTCAAAAGGGTTAACATTAGATCCAAAAATCTCAAATCTTCCATCGATTAAACGAATAGCAAAATCACCGTCAGGAAAAATTCCTGCGATTATTCCCGTGTAGGAGACAACACTAGATTTCGTCTGCATGAAAACACCGACAAGATCACCAATGCATCCACCATTGGAATGACATTTATCTTTTAGGCGTGTTGCTACTTTTGAAGCATAGCCATTCCACACTTCACCTTTGACTTTATTAAAACTAATATCCTCAGTTGCTTTAATCGTCGTTTTCTCAAGCATAATCGTCACTTTAGGAAATAGAGACGATGAGCGGCGATCCTTTCCAAGATACTCACCTTTAAAAAGCTGACAGAGTCCGTGATCAAAACATTTATAAGAGTTCTCTTTCGTGACCATAGTGTAGTTATTTAAAATGAAGACATCATCTCTTGATCTTAAATCATCCACACCACGAAATTGAGTGCGACTTTGATTGTTATTATATTCCACACCGAAACCTGAAAGAAATTCCGCCCCTGGTGAGTTTTCAAGATCGAGGATTTCTTCACTACTCATTGTTTCAAATGTCGATGTACTTAAAAGATAAGTCATCCAACGAACGAAATCACTATCAGTAGCACCCGTTTTAATGGCCTCTTCATAGAGAACTTCATGCAAAATAATTCCGGCCTTTGTAGAAAGACTCGTTTTTGGATGATCATAGAGCTCTCTAACAAAGTAAAACTTCTTTTGCCCTTCAACTTGCTTTGTTAATTGAACGGCAAATCGGATGATTTCACAATTTTGCCCTTGTTCATTTTTGCTTGGTACAAAAGGAAGGTCCATATCATAAATGGGACTCAACTTCCCATCATCAGTGCTAATGAGATAGTAATCCATGCGATCAAGAATCCAAAGAGCGCGGTTTCTAAGTTTACTCGCAAGTGATGGATAGTGTTTTTCCATTCTTCTAAAAGCGAGTTTTAACTTCTCTTCAACACTATTTCCAGGAAGATCGATCTTCACATTCGATCGGCTATCTTTTCTAAGCCCTTCAAAATAATCAAGTAGATTGATTTCAGAGATCTGATCTCTCTCATCAAAACATACAACGGAATTTCCGCCTCCACCTGAAGAAAAGCCACTCTTTCTTAAAAAGATATTTCCATCTCTTCGAACTTGAAGTGGAGTTAGCCCATCTTTTCTTGAAGGATCTTTTTTAGAGTTCTTCTCTTTTGTAAAAAGAGTCGTATATGTCGATTCAACCACATTCTCTTTTGAAACTTTAGTCTCACTCTTTTTTTCCTTTGCGGCCTTCATTCTCTGTCTAAATTTATCCACATCAAATTGATCAGCAGCAAAAACAGCATTTGAAAGCAAAAGAGTTGAAAGAATTATTGTTTTCATTATTTTTCACCCTGTAATTTCACTTCAGTCGGTATTTTAAAATCCATATCAGTCATCTCTTTCAAAGATTCAATGGCCATAAGGATAATTTGCAATTTCTTCGTCACAAGATTTTTAAAATCAGCTTCAACTTCAATAATTGATGAAAGCTCTTGTTGCCACGAATCAGAGTTCCACAAATCGTAGAAATCAAAAATCCCTCTTTGCATCGCCATATCTCCAGAGCCAGAAGCATTGACTTTACTCATAAGAATTTGAATTTCAGAAACGAGTTCGCCATAGAGCTTAAGATTTAATTGACCAGCGGCCCTTTTAACCTTCATTAGCTCTGTAAGTTCAAATTCCATTAATTCCATGAGAGCACCAGATGCTTTGGAGACATTACCAACAAGACCTCTATCCCAGCCATAGGCTGATTTAAGCTCGCTCGTAAATTTTCTAATGGCCTTAATACTTGGTTTTAAATTTGTAACATGATCATAGTCTTCTAATATTTCAGAGGCGACCATTCCAAAAGTAACAAGTCTTCTTGATGCCTCTGTCACTCGCCAATTAACAATTGTAAATTGATTTTCTTCTTGAGCAATATAAAGAGCATCCTCAAGGGCCTGTGTATAGCGATCAAGATGCGACTGATGGCTCTTAGCAACATTACTTTTAAATACATTTAAAGCTCTTTGAATAGATTTTAAAGAACTCAAATAACCTAAACGTCCTGTTGAGAGACTCTGCTTAAAAGTAGATTCAGATGCTTCAATAATGATTGATTTCAGGCGAAGACCTTCTCCAAATATGGTTATATCTTTTCGAGCATCTTCGAGTATAACTGGCTCACATTCACAAAAATCATATCTGAATTTAAATTTATTATGTGGAACTGGTTTAACAAAACGGTTATTCATCTCCAGCCCCACTATTTTGAAGTTTGAAACAATATCTACAAAAGTGGAATCACGTGAATCAATATAGGCCCAGTCTTTTATTATGCTAAAGACTCTATCAGATGAAATTTTAATTTTAATTTCATCGTATTCAATAACACAATCTTTATGACCTTGAGCACAAAATGCCGCCACATTAATTTTAATCCCTCTCTCATGCGCTTCACTTTTTGGTGGCATCAATAAATTATCAGCACTCAATACTGAATTTGAAATACAAAGAGAAAGAAGGAGAGCTATTTTAAAAAAGTACTTCATCTGTTACTCCTTACCTAATTTAACTTCAGTTGGGACTTTGAAATTCATGCGTGAAAAGTCATTAATACTTTCAACGGCCATAAGAAGAATCGATAATTTCTTATTCACAAGAGATTTAAAATCTGCTTTAGCTTCAACAAGCGAGCGTAATTCATCTTGCCATTCTTCAGAGTTCCACTTATCCATAAGATCAAAGAGTTCTCTTTGCATGGCCATATCACCAGACTCTGAAGCATTAACCTTACTCATTAAACTTTGAACTTCTGCAATTAAGCCTGAATATACACCAAGGTTTGAAAAACCAGCTGAAATTTTAACTTTTGCAATTTCAGTTAATTCAAATTCAACTAATTCTAAAAGCGCCCCTGATGCCTTTGAAACATTACCAGCAATTCCTTTATCCCATCCATAACTTGCTCTAAGTTCATTCGTTAATGCTCTAATTGAGCTAATTTGATTTTCAAGATGAGGAACGTCATCATATCTTTCTAAGACTTCAGAAATCACCATTCCAAAAGTAACAACTCTTCTCGCTGCCTCTGTCACTCTCCAGTCAACAAGAGCATAATTATTTTCATCATTAAGAAGAGAAATACTATCTTCTAGTGCTTGGACGTAGCGATCAATGTGGCTTCTATCATATTTTGAAATACCACCTTGAAAAGAAAGAGCAGTTTTCTTAGCTAATTTAAACGCTTGATCATAAACATTAGTAAAAGACTGTAAGGTTGCATAAATCACTTCATGGCTTGCTTCTACGATAATTGAAGATAGTGTTGAGCTCTCACCGTGTCCGGGTAAAATAGTAAAAGCATATTTTCCCTTATGAAAACTAATTGGTGAATTTGAACTTGCTCCATACATATAAATCTTATCAGTTGACTCCTTTTCGACTTTTTTCCCCGTATCAATACCAACAACTTTTAAATTTGAAACAATGTACATTTTGTCTTGATAATAGTTTCCTATAAGTTTTCCACCACGCTCGAACATTTTGTGACTACTTGTAATATCGATACTAATACCACGATCTCTTATTTTACATATCTCAGCATTTTTAATTTCTGGACAAAAAGCAGCTACATTAATTTTGAGACCCATTTCGTGGGCCTCATATTTAGGAAGCACAGATTCGCGCATACTATTTAAATCTTCTGTATAAGTAGCATAACTAGACAAAGATCCAAAAAGACTCATAAGAAGAAGTGATTTTCTCATTAATTTTTTCATATAAATTCTCCAAATATTAAACAGTAAAATTTTAATTCGCCTGTAAAAAGGCGCAAGATATGCTCTTGCACCTAGTAAGTTTTACAATTGAATGACACCCTCTAACTCACTGATTTCACGGTAAATGTTCTTTTCTTTGACATCGTAAAGCTCTAGAATCGTCTGCTTCATTTCAAAGAGTTCATACACAAGTGGCTCTAATTCTCTATCGGCCATAAGTGTGTAGAGGAATTTCTCTGAGTTCATAATTTTTAAAGCAATTCGAAGAGCGTAATAGGCCGTCTCAAGAGATCTCTCATCGCGAACAGCATCACGAGTTCCATGGGCAAGACCTAACTTCTTTAGAGGAAGAAGAAAATTCTTCCAAACATTACTTGAATAATCAGAACGAAAAATAAGACTCTGTGAAAGCTCTTCAACAATTTGTAGTAGGCTCATTCCAAGATTGAGATCACCTGAATCAAAAGAAGTGTGATTTGCTCTTCTTCTATTTTCATTCTTAGTAAAAATCTTCATATCCAAAATACGTGAGCACGTTCTTTCAAATTTCAGCGTAATATTTTCAACTGACCTTCTAACGCGAAAACTATAGTCCGGATCATAACCAGGCACACCAATATTTTGAACAAGCTCACCATCGGCATAGACTTTGATAAAACCATCATTTCTTATCCCTTCAGCACTGATAAGAATATTCTCTACATACTCTCCATCCACATTGTATGAAAGAGTCGATCCAACACAGTAACGTCCCGTATAGCCTTGGGCCTTTAGATCGTGAACGGCCGCCTTGGCACTAAGTGGTAATAAAACTAAAAGACACATCATTTTCATTATATTTTTCATTTCATATTCTCCTTTATTTTTTAAATTAAGCATCAAGATCGTAGCGCTCTAAAATATCCTCTTTAATCGTTAAAAGATCTCTAATAAGAACAGAGCCCTTGTAATCAAGGACCATATTTTCATTTCCAAGAAGTAGATCTTCTACCGCTTCAAGGACATCCAATAAGGCCATGACTTTCTTATATGTTTTAAGTGATCTTGAATCGCGAACTCTTTCGCTGGCAGAGACTTTCATTGCTGTCTTTTTTAAATCGAGATAAGTTCCGACCTCTGGAGCACTCCTAAGCGCGTAGATTTCATCAAGTTGGTGAAAAATTTCTACGACCTCACTTCCCCAGTCTTCAATAGAGTAATGGCCAAATCCATAAACTCTTCTCTTGCTATAACTTTCGTAAACTTTCTTAGCTGTAAAAATTTGAAAATCAGTCACTTTAAACTTTGATCCCTCAGTAGCAAATACTTCAATCGTTGAAACGCGCTCGCGAATAACGATTGGATAAAGAGGATCGCGACCAGGAACACCTAAAGTGGCAACCTCTACGCCATCAGCAAAAACTTTTCCAAATGAGTAGGCCCTCTGTTTTCCAATGGCAGCAATGAGAATTGATTCTACATATTGCTTTCTTCCACCAGAAAATTCGAAACGAATACTCTGACCATTTTTAATTGTTTTAATGAAATGTCTTTTCGACTGTCCTTGATATCCATTGCTAAGATCAATCGTCTTGGCAAAGCAGTTTGGACTCATTGATAAAAGGGCAATCATTGGTAATGCTCTAAAAAAATGTTTCATAACTCTCTCCAGTAAAACGTTCTTTGTTTTGTTGAACAGTATTTATAGAGAAAAAACGCACAGCGCCACATAAAAGTAATTAACAAATTCACTCTTTTGCTATATTGAAATTAACAAATAACCATAAATCATTGTTTTCATTAGAAATACAAAGAAGCCTCGCTTTTGTGAAATATCGCTATTTTTTTTCACGCCAAATATTTGTCATATACGAATAAAGTTGATTTAATTTTCTGGTCATTTTTTTTAAAGCTTCAGGGAGGAAGATATGCTTAATTTTACAAAAGCAGTTGGGATTGCTTTATCACTTCTTTCGATTTCAAGTTTAGCTTGTGATATCGAAGGAAAAACAGGTTTCATGCCAGACAACGACATGTACATTAGTGCATCGGAAAAGTCTTCAAACGGTATGGATCAAGCGCGCTTTAACCAGATCATTGATCGCGCCATCGAATTCTACACGCCAATCATTGCCGAAAAAGGTGCAAAACTAAAAGTAGAAAGAAAGTGGACTGATGGAACAGTTAACGCTTATGCAAGACAAGATGGAAAGACATGGTCTGTATTCATGTTTGGTGGTCTAGCTAGACACCAAGATGTTACTCCAGATGGATTTGCACTTGTTCTTTGTCACGAACTTGGTCACCACCTTGCTGGTGCACCTAAAAAGAAAATGTTTCTTTTTAAAACTTGGGCCTCAAACGAAGGTCAATCAGACTATTGGGCCGCAGCGAAGTGTTTCAGAAGAATCTATGAATCAGACAACAATGATGAAATCGTAGAATCAATGGACATTGATCCAGAAGTTGAAAAGAAGTGTAACGCCGTTTGGTCTAACAAAGCTGACTTAGATATGTGTAAGAGAATTTCTCAAGCATCAAAAGGACTAGCAAAGCTTCTTAACGGTGGAAGAGAAGTTTCTTTTACAACTCCAGATAAGACTGTTGTTTCTAAGACTGATCACAATCACCCTAAAGGACAATGTCGTCTTGACACTTACTTTAATGGTGCATTATGTGATAAAGACTTTAATGAAGAAGTTTCAGACAGAGACGCGAAAGTCGGTGTTTGTAACCGTTCAGAAAGATACGACATTGGGGTTAGACCTCTATGTTGGTACAAGCCATCACGTTAATAATGAGGGCCCTAACGGGCCCTTTTTTTTGAGGAAATATGAGTAAAAAAACAAGGGCCTTCATTCAAAGAAAATTCGAAAAAGAACTAGAAATCAACAAAGAAAAGTCTAGAGAAGGTCTGCACGATCTGATCATCGTACTCGATCACCTCAAAGGCAATTTTAATATAGGAAAAATCCTTAGAACTGCCGAAATCTATTCAATAAAAGAACTTCATATTATTGGTACAAAATTCTTCGATCCAACGCCAGCTAAGGGCGCCCTCAAGCGAGTTAAAATTTATTGGTACAACGATTTTAGTGAGTCTTACGAGAGAGTTAAGTCGCTAGGATTTACACCGCTTACTTTTGATTCTAAATCAGAGGATTATCTTGGATCTTTTACATTGCCGGAAAAGAGCGCTTTTATCTTTGGCCATGAGGAATTTGGACCAATGTATGACAAAGAAGCCTATAGTGATATCAAACGCATTAAAATCAAACAATATGGCCTTACAGAGAGCCTAAATGTCTCGATTGCTGCGTCCATTTCGATGTACGAATATACAAGAACTCACTCCTAATTTTGGTCCTGGATACTTTTCTAGCGGCACCGCATATAGAAAAGTATCCAGGACCGTTTTTTGTTAGCAAAAATTCTTGATTCGGGTTACAAAAACCCATGCAAGTAAACGTACGATTCTTAGATAACTTAAAACTTGAGGCCAGCTTCGATGACTTCAAAATACTCACCGATCAACCCGTTCGCTACAAAGGCGATGGCACGGCACCCAGTCCCTTCGACTACTTTCTAGCTTCATCCGCCCTATGCGCGGCCTACTTTGTCAAAGTCTACTGCAAGGCCAGAAACATCCCTACAGAAGATATCAAGGTCACACAAAATAACCTCGTCGATCCAGAGAATCGATACCACCAAGACCTTCAAATTCAAATTGAACTACCTGAGTCCATAAGCGAAAAAGACCGTGAAGGAATTCTTCGCGCCATGGATCGTTGCACCGTTAAGCGTGTCATTCAAAATGAGCCAAAGTTTATCATTGAACAACGTGACCTAACAGGAGCATCAAGTACTCCTCTCTATGAAAGTGAATCCGCTCCAGGAGTTAAAACTCTCATTGCAGGAAAAGACCGCTCGCTCGAAGAGACGATTGAAGTCATGACAAAGCTTCTTAGTGATCTGGGTATTAATATTGAGATCGCATCTTGGAGAAATCCAGTACCTCACGTGTGGTCAGTTCATGTTAGAGATGCCGACTCACCGATGTGCTATACAAATGGTAAGGGAGCGACAAAAGATTCTGCCCTTTGTTCGGCCCTTGGTGAATACTTAGAGCGAATTAGTAATAATTATTTCTATAACGATTACTACCTTGGTGAAGAGCTTTCAAACGCTGAGTTTGTGCACTACCCAGATGAGCAGTGGTTTACGATTCCAAATGACAACTCTATTCCCGAAGGCTTGATGGATCAACATCTTCTTGAAGTTTATGGAAATGATGGTGAGCTACAGGCGAATCATCTCATCGATACAAACTCAGGAAATGAAGAAAGAGGAATTTGCGCTCTGCCTTTTACAAGATACAGTGATCAAGAAAAAATCTATATTCCGGCAAATCTCATCGGAAACCTCTTCGTTAGTAATGGGATGAGTGCAGGAAATACGAAGTTTGAAGCACGCGTTCAGTGTCTTTCTGAAGTATTTGAAAGAGCTGTCAAAAATCAAATTATTACAGAGCAAATGGCACTGCCGACAGTTCCAAATGAAGTTCTAGAAAAGTATCCCACTATTGTAGAGGGAATCAAAAAGCTTGAAGAAGAGGGATTCCCTATTCTTGTTAAAGACGCTTCTCTTGGAGGAAGATTTCCAGTGATGTGTGTGACATTGATGAATCCAAAAACAGGTGGAGTCTTCGCCTCATTTGGAGCTCACCCACAATTTGAAGTAGCGCTAGAAAGAAGTTTGACAGAGCTTTTACAAGGAAGAAGCTTTGAGGGAATGAATGATGTTCCAGCGGCAACGTTTAATGAATTTGCCGTTACAGAACACAATAATATCGTCGATCACTTTATTGATTCAACTGGTGTTGTCTCATGGAAGTTCTTTAGCAGCGATGCCGATTATGATTTCGTTGAATGGGACTTCAAAGGAACAACACAAGAAGAATTCAACTACCTTATGAGCATTCTTGATGAGCTTGGTAAGGAAGCTTATATTGCCGATTATGAGGATCTAGGAGCAAGTGCATGTCGTATTCTCGTTCCTGATTATTCTGAAATCTATCTACCAGAAGATCTGATTTGGGATAATAACAATCAAGCCCTTCTCTATCGAAAAGAAATTCTAAATCTTCACAGCTTGAACGAAGAGGAACTTTCTAGTCTTGTAGAAAAGCTTGAAGAGAGTGAGCTTGATAATTATATGCCAGTAACTGAGCTTATTGGCGTTAGTTTCGATGAAAGTTCAGCATGGGCACAACTTGTTCTTGCCGAACTAAAAGCACTTATTCACATTGCTCTTGGAGACTACGAGCAAGCAAAGGAGTTCATCGAACTTCTTGGATCATTTAACGATAACACTCCTGCTAGAAGAAAATTCTTTCAGGCCTTAAATATAGTTCTCGATATTGTTATTAATGACGATCTAGAGTTTGAACATTACCAAGAGAATCTCGTGCGTATGTATGGAGAAGATCTTGTTAATGAAATCGTGAAGCTTATTAATGGTGAAAATAACTTCTACGGTCTTAGTGAAACTGATATGAACTTCAAAAATAATGACAAACATTTGAAGCTCATTGAAAGTTATCACAAGCTACATAAGAAAAGAGCTGAGTTCTATCAAGCGAATGAGAGCTAGGCACATGTCCTAGCTCTCTATAACAATCTATAATTACGAACTTCTTTACAAGAGCTCTCCCCTCCCTAAAATTTAACTAAATTTAGGCCAATCTTTAGCCCTTAACCTACGATAATAAAGAAAACAAATTGAAAGGTTGATACTATGTTAAAGTCCATGAGTCTTCAAAAGCGACTATCTTTGTCGGTTATCTTTGTCGTTGCTATCTCTTTTGTAGCAATCTCTTTTTATAGCTATAACAAATCAAGTGAACTCATCAAGGCCGAGGCCTTTGAAAGAGCGAAAGAGATGTCATTAAAGTTTTCAAAAGATATTAAATCCACAATCGATGAAGCTTTCACCATGACAAGAACCATGGCATACGCGCTTAAGGGAATGAGATCCAAAGGTGAAGTGAATCGTCTTGGTGTTCTTGAAGCGCAAAAACTCATGCTTGAAAATACAAAATTTCTCTATGGTACAGGTGTCTATTTCGAACCAAATGCCCTTGATGGCAAAGATGATAATTTCAAAGGTACAACGGAATTTGGAGAAGAAGGACGTTATGGCCCATGGGTTAGACGAGATGGTGATAAGACGGTTGTTGAGTCAAGTAGTTCAGAGTCGATGGAAACTCCTGGTCAAGGTGATTGGTATCTCATTCCAAAAAAGACAAAGAAAGAATCAAGTATTGAGCCTTATGTTTATGAACTTGATGATGGAACTAAAATTCAGATTACAAGTCCGACAACGCCAGTTGTTATTGATGGAAAATTCTATGGGATTGCTCAAGTTGATATTCTTCTTGGTGATATTTCAAGTCTTGTCTCGAAAATTAAACCCTACGGAACAGGTTATGCTCAATTGATTTCGGCAGATAAGAAATATATCTCCCACCCTGATGAGAAGATGATTGATAAGCCCGTACCTAAAGAAGAGACACTAACTCTGAGCGCACTAACAAAGGGCGAGATTGTAACGAATGAAAGTAATGATCGCTATGAAGTCATGATCCCAATCGATGTTGGAAAAACCGGAAATAAATGGCTATTAAAGGTTGTTGTTCCCATTGATAAAATACTTGCGCCGACAAAAACACTCGCGACAGTGCAGGCCATTCTCTCACTTGTTAGTATTATACTTATTTCTATTGTTATCTATTTTATTTCGTTAACGATTTCTAAACCATTAACAAATGAGAATAGACAGGTTGAATTAGTTGCAAAATCTCTTTCTAGTTATTCTGATAACCTTTTAACTCTTAGTAAAAATCTTGCTGAGATGTCTAATAATCAATCCAGTTCCCTCGTTCAAACATCGAGTGCTATGGATGAGATTAATGCCATGGTAACGCGAAATAACCAGGCGGCTAAAGATTCAAAAGTAAGTGCAGGTGAATCGAGACGCTATGCTGATGAAGGTCGTCAGGGTACGGTAACCCTGGTTAGATCAATGAATGAAATAAAGAACTCTTCAGAAATGATTGCTTCTCAATCGGCCAAGGGAAACCAAGAAATTCAAGAAATCATTGGAATCATCAAGCAGATTGAAGAAAAGACAGCAATCATCAACGATATTGTTTTTCAAACGAAGCTCCTCTCATTTAATGCCTCCGTTGAAGCTGCTCGCGCGGGAGAGCATGGAAAGGGATTTGCTATTGTAGCAGAAGAAGTTGCAAACCTTGCAGAGATCTCAGGTGGTGCATCTTTAGAAATTACAGAAATGCTTGGAAAGAGTTCTTCTAAAGTAGAAGAAATCATAGCAACTAATCAAAGTGCAATCGAATCTCTTATTAAAGAGTCTATTGATAAAGTCGACTCGGGTATTGAAAATGTAGAAGAGTTTACAAAGAAGCTCGATGCAATTGTTGAGAGTTCTGAAAAAGTTGATAAGCTTGTCGATCAGATTGTCGATGCTTCTGAACAACAGACAACTGGAGTATCGGAAGTGGCCATGGCAATTAATAATCTCGATGCCGATGCTCAGAAGAATTCTATGATGGCAAAAGAAACATCAACAGCAGCACAAAAAGTACAGGATGACTCAATTGGTTTAAGTGGAATTGTTAAGAAATTAGATTCAATTATATCGGGAAAGGCCTCCTAGTTGGAGGTCGCCCTTTTACAGGCATCAAACCAAGAGTCGAGATGTGAGAAACTTGGAATTCTCACTGTCTTTGATTTTTCATAAGAGACTTTTGTAAGATAGAGTTTATCATCAACTCTTTCAAGCTTACAATTCTCACTTTGATACGTTTCGAGAATCCAACGAAGATCCTCTTCCCTATCTTGATTGTGCATTAATTCAATTTCTTCGTTATCAAGAGGTTGCTCTTTAGGGTATTCATTAGCAATGAAAGTTTTATCCTCAAGAGAAAGTCCCATAGCGTGCTTTGGTTCAGGAAATTCAGATTTTCTCGCAGCATTTTCATAGTGCATAACGGAATAAACATCATATTCAGAAATTGAATATTTCTTTTTGTTATGCTCAAGTGGTGCAATATTATAAAGACATCGCCCTAATTCATGTTCATCATTGACATCAATAAAGTACATCATAGAACAAATCTTTTTTAATTGATCATCACTAACACCGTCATAGGCGTTAGGGTGTTGATGCTCATGCAGCAATCCAAGGGCGTGCCCAAATTCATGTAAAGAAGTTTGATAAAATTTGATTTTATTTTCTTTAACTTCAGCTATATTCAAACGTTTTTTCACGAAAAATCCGTCATTAAAACCAGTTCCAATGGCAGAATAATTTCGCCCCTCTTTTTCATTAAAGCTCACGCGAATAACGTTCTTTCGGCTCGAAAGCTCACGCTTTGAATAATAGAGAGTTATTTTTAAATTGATATACTTTTGCCACTGAGAAATGGCCATTTCAAATAATTCGATCTTCTCTTGATCATCATCTAAAAAGAGAACAGAAATCTCATCAGAAGATTTCCATTTACTTTCTTTTTGAATGATTTGATTGGATTCGATCAGTTTGAACTCATTCTTTTGTTCTTCCTGATCGCTACAGGAAGAACAAAGAATGATCGAGAATATAATAGGAATTATTCTTATATAAAAAATAATCTTGATCCTAGTCTAGGTAACAAATATGCTCATTAACTGTTTTAGTTAGATCAAAAAGAGAGCAACGATATTCCTCGCCGAAAATCACTTTACTGCCTTCTTTTTTCATATAACGAACAAGTTGCTTTGCTGAACGACTATCTCCACAATAACCATGCGAAACTCTTCCAACTTCGATTTCAAGACTATCACCTTCATCAGTTGCTCTTGATAGATCAAAGTATTGCTCAACATCACCAACATTCCAACCGTCGATTTTTGCATCGTGCTTCATTACAAGATTGTCATCTTCTAAAAGAACTTCACATTGAGTTCCTGTTGCTACAACTTCACCATCAAGTGTTTGAACAGATTTAGAACCAGTTCCAATAAGTGATGATGCATCTAAAGATAGGGCCTGAAATGATGAAAGAATGGCCATGGCGATAAACATTTTCTTCATAGTAACTCCTAAAAGTATGAAATGTTCGGTTTTTGTGAATTTATCAAGAATTCTGATTGTGGTCTTTATACTAGGGTAAAAAATACTCATTTCCACAATGAAAAATGTTTACTTCCTTAAAGATCTTTAGTGGCATCTCTAAAAAAAGAAGTCCACATGATCCCCATCTCTGGCTGATCTTCGACTTTTTCGAGCCATTGCACGTCAGTGGAAGATGGATATAAATCAGACTTTGGATCTTTTAAATAAAGAAGACGATCAGAAGGTGTCGGAATAAAGACCCCTCTTGTTAGAATAGGATCGATAAAGTTCTTTTTATAGTCCTTTAAAGTCATGACTTCTTCTAAAAAAGGCTCGAGCACAAACCACTCACCTTCACTTTTAACAATCGTAACAACATGGTGATTCCAATTACCATTATTAAACTCTCCTACAAACCAGGCCTTGTAGAAATCATCTTTTTTAAATTGATGATTCTTAATGAGATCCCTCTCTGCAACCATCGCTCTGCCAAAACAAAATCCAAAAAAACAAGGACGATCATAGAAACCCTCATTAACAGGAAGAAGAGTGTCTTTTACCACTGGATATTCTTTAAATTTCTCAAAGTACGAAAAAAGTTCAATGCGTGAAAACTCACGATTCACATTGAGTTTAGAGACCTTGTCGATAAGATCATTATTCATGACATTCAATCTTTCAGTCGGAGTGTTTTTTAATAGTTTAAGATAGATATCGCGAAAAAGATCAGAATTTAACTGATAGCTTTGAAGCTCAACCGTGCTCTTACGAAAGAGATCATGCATGAGTTCATAACAATCACTTGCCAGAGTTATTCGACAACTAATAGCGAGTGAAAGAAGGAACAATAAAAACAGCTTAAAGATATTCAACATATGCAGTGACTATAGTTGATTTTAGAAAAAGATTCTCGCCTCGAGACTATACAATGTAATATTTGGAGTATTTTTTCCCGATAAAACCTTTTCAAAACGTCCCGTTAAAGAAAGTGGAGCACTAAATTTCTTTGCCATATAGGCCTTAACACTTGAGAGTTCTAGCCCTAAATCAAAGACAGTATGAGAGTAGGATGAGTTACTTTCTAAAATATGATCATTAAGAGAGTTTTGTGACTGGTAATCATCTTGAAATTTTGCCACATAACTCAATCCACTTGAAAATGACAGCCATGAGTTTAGCGAATACTCAAGATAGGGATTCACTGTTAGCTTTACCCCTGGTTGTATTTCATAGCTATCCTTTGCTCTTTTTAAATCACCACTTGAACGCTGGGCCCTTTTTTCTTTAGTCTCTTTAAAAAAGTAATCAAAACGTGTTCTAAAATTAAGTGTTACTCTTTTAAGTTCATGGCCTACTCCTGACTCAATGAAAGTTCCCAAGAACCCTTGACCAAATCCAATATCCTGAATGGTATCAGGATCATCCTCTCTTCCTGTTGGAAGGATAAGGCCACTGGAAACAAGGGCCCCTCCTCGCTTCCAAGAAGAAAATCGATACTTAAATCCAAGCTCAATATCCCCAATTCCAGAGGCCTGCCACTCACCCAAAGGATTGTAACCATAGTAATTAACAATCGCGGATTGCACGATCCCCTCATCAAGGTCGGGAAGACTTTCAAGATCGAGAACAAGGCCAGTGGCCTTGGCATTTTCATTTTGAATCTCATTCATTTCTTTATAATTATTAGCGGCGGTTCTCTTAGTTTTTACATTGATAGAAGCGCGATAAAAAGGAATGATACTATAGAGAGTTAAATTGGAAGAAAGACCATAACCAAGCCCGATACCCGTAACTTTAACATTCGCTTTAACATCGAAGTCATAGGCCCCCGCCGTTAAGTTTTCATAAACTTCCGGAGAATTCTTTTTTAAATCAGAGAGAAAAACATCATCGGCGCGATCAATTTTTGAAAGGGCCTTGGCATCAATATTAACAGAAGTGCCATAACTTTCAGGAGCAGTTTGCTGGTTGAGAAGATGAGTGATCTCATTACTTTGAACCTCTCTTACAACGGCTAATCTCACACCCTTAGGAAGGGTTTCATCATAGCGTGCGAGCACATTGAAGGTGGCCATCAATAGAATTATAAAAAGAGATTTCATAGAGAGATTTTGGCGTGCTTTAAAAAAATGAGCAGTCAAAAAGGAGTCAATAAGAATAAGTTACAAAGGGTGTTAAGTTTCTGATATCTAAAGACAAACTCAAGTGTAATTTCTACTTATCCAGTAGCGAAAAAATCAATCAATGCTAATTATTTAATCCTAAGGAGTTAGCATGAAAAACCTATTAATTCTCGTCCTTTTGGCAAATCTCATCTCTTGTACGAAAGAGAAAATTATCGTCGAAAATGGCCCTAGAACTGCCTCTGAACAGCAAGCACAAAAAAGTGAAACCCTTCTAAAGAATGAAGGTGAAGTTGATCAAAAAAGGCTTAATGTTACAACCTTAGATACCAAAGAAAAAATAGATCAAAATAAAAATGACAAGGTCTACTTTATCAGAGGAACTTACCACCTCGATACGATTGAAGTTAATAAACCCGTCAACGGTGGCCCAAAGCTCATTCAAGGAATTGGGAATTTAATTGCAGGTATTATTGTTAGAATTGGTGGAAATTTTGATATTGAAATGGACCCTATTCCCATGGATGTGAGCGACATTGATCCAGAAGTCGTAAAGGTTGCTACAATTAAGAATATCAAATTAGAAGTTCTTGATAAAAATGCCAAGCTCGACTTTATAAAGAAACTTAAACTTAATCTTAGAAATCATAAAGATCAAAACTCAGTGCAACTCTTAGAAAAGAAATATTCTAAGAAAGAAGCAGAACAAACTGAGTGCGGACTCTATTGTATCAATATTCCTGTTCATCAGATTAATTTGATTGATCATATTCAAGATACAAAAGAGATTCTTTTACAACCTGAAGTTGAAATTGGTAAAACACCAAAAGATAAATTTGAATTGAAAATTAGTATTGAATTTGAGATCGGGCTGACAATGCCACTTTAAGTGGCATTAAAAGAGTTTGAATAGCTTATCCATACGGCGTTGTTTTTCATTTTTTATATAGTTTTTGCGGTTATCACAGAAATTCTTATCTTTTGTAAATTCGATTCCATTAAAGATGTGCTCTTTCATATAAGTATACTTTTTCGGGCATTCTTTTTTTAAAATATCGGCCTTATAGCGATAGGAAACAAAAGTTTCTGCAAAGTCTTCTAAGGGATTACTCTGAGCGTAGCGAGAAAGAAAACAAGAATTCTCTCCGTGAGACCAAGTTGTATTATATAAGTCAAGACCAAATGAAAATGTTGTCTCGCTACTCCATCCACTCACTTCATTCCACTCATTAGATCGATCGGCATCAAGAGCATCCCCAATATAATGGCCAAGTTCATGAGACATTGTAACGACTTTTTTATAGTCTTTTCCTATTTTCTCCCAGCAGTCAAAAAAGCGAAGTTCCGCATTGGCTGCAACACAATTCCCTCTACTGGCATACATAGCATAAGTCGTTCCTCGCAAGTGGCGAACAAGACTTCTGTTTTTTTCTATCGGCAACATTCCATCGGGAAGGTCTCTTAGTCCATTAATCACAAGTTCAAGCTCTTTAATAGTCCAAGGGGATGTATTTTTAAATGAAAGATGCGAGCCATTGAGACCGTACTTATCAAGAATATAAACTAAACGAGGTGCCAGCTGATCGCCAAAGATTTCTTTGGCAGCGCAAAGGACTTTCTTACATTTACTTGAATAAGTCTCAGCTTCACTTGAAAAGAGCTCTACTTTAGTTGTTAGCTTTGAAAAAGCATCGAGTAGTCTTGGATTTTCATCAACAAAAGAGATTCCATTAATTTCTTTTGAAACACGATCTTTTGATTTTGAGAGATTTTGAACGTAATTATTATAAAATGAATCATCTTCTTGATAAATGCAAATTGAGTCTTCAACAACAGGATCTCCTGCTACGAGATAATACAATTCACCAACTTCAGCAAGCTTGGAAATGGGAGAATTCACTTCGATAAGATTATGACAATCTCCACTAGTCTCATGGGCCTTAGCGCTCAATACAAAGAAAAGAATGATTAAAAGAGAGCGCATCACTTTTTCACCTTATGAAAAAGTACAGACTCGACAACTCCGACCTTTCCTTTTGTAAAAATAAGCTTTACGCCTTTTTTTGGATAAGAAAGAACGTAACGTTGTATTTCGTGATTTGAAGATGTCTTACTAGCAGGAGTAGCCTTTTCATAATCACTCTCTAGCACCCATTGACGAATATCTTTCATAAAAAGAGTGTTTTTAGGAAGATGATAGAGAATGTATTCAAGAGAATTATCTTTATAAGAAATTGTTGTATCAAATTTTTTCCAACTGAGTTGATAGAAGTGAATACTTCCTCTTTCTTTTTCAGCTGGACCAAGAAGCTTGAGAACTTTTGCTCGATCGAGTTCAATGATTTGAGTTTTACTCAGTTTTACTGGAAGTTTAGACCAAAGATTTTGATAAAATGTATCTGACATTTCGGCGGCACAACTAATACCCGACAAAAAGACCATAACAAGCAGCAATTGTTTCATAGATTCTCCCTAGAGAATATCGACAATTTTAAATATTTCTTGATTAAATCTTGGGCCTATAAAGAATTCTAAAGTAATGCCTTTATAATTCCTGCTAAGTCTTCTAAAGAAATTGGCTTACCAATAAAGTCGGTCATACCAGCATCTAAACACCTCTTCTTATCTTCTTCTAGAACATTTGCTGTCATGGCCACGATCGTTAAATCACGACGAAATTTTAAAATTTCTTTTGTCGCACTAATTCCATCCATCACAGGCATTTGCATATCCATAAAAACGAGAGTGTAATCTTTGTTTCGAACCATCTCAACAGATTCAAGCCCATTTTCGGCCATATCAACTTCATAACCCAGACGATGAAACATTCTCTTAGCAAGTTTTTGGTTTATGAGATTGTCTTCAACAACGAGAATCGATTGTGGATATTTCTTTGAAAAATTCTCCAACTCCTCTTTTGTATCGACTTTAATTAAAGAGCTTTTATCTGGAACTTTCAATGGTAGTGTAAAAGTAAAGCACGCTCCCTTGTCCTTTTCACTTTTAACAGAAATATCTCCTCCCATCATTTTAGCAAGCTTTAAGCTAATAGAGAGCCCAAGTCCTGTACCACCAAATTGACGTGTCGTACTGGCATCGACTTGATGAAAGTCTTTGAAGAGTTCTTTTTGATCTTGCTCACTAATTCCAATTCCACGATCTAAAACTTCGATTTTTAATAGAAATTGATCATCACTAGATTTTTTACCATCGATCGTGACGTAGACATTTTCTTTTATTGGAGAGAACTTAATTGCATTACTTAGCAAATTCATAATGACTTGTTTAATACGAATGACGTCTCCAAGAAAAAGAGACGGTAAAGAATTGTCAAGATGAGTGTTAATCGAAATATCTTTTTCTTTCGAAATCTGTCCCATCAAATGGGACACTTCATCAAGTGTATTTTGCAAATGAAAAGGATGTTCTTCTAAGATAAGTTTTCCAGCATCGATCTTAGAGACATCTAAGATATCGTTGATAATTTTTAAAAGTGTCTCGCCTGAAGACTTAACAGTAGACGTCATATCACGTTGATCATCGGTAAGATCGGTTTCATTCAGAAGCGAGATCATTCCAATAATTCCATTCATTGGAGTTCTAATTTCGTGAGACATATTGGCAAGAAAGTTAGACTTAGCAACCTCTGCGGCCTTTGCTTTTTCTTGTGCCATTTTAAGATCGGTTATATCGAAATGTGTCCCAGTAAAACGAATCGGCTTTCCCTCACTATCACGGCCAGAGATTCTTCCTCGGTCTAAGATATAAACCCAATGACCATCAACATGTTTCATGCGATGAATATTTTCGTAACGATCAGTTTCACCGTCCATGTAGCGTTTAATATCAGTGTAACAATTTTCTAAATCATCTGGGTGGACTCGATCTTGCCAAGTAGAAAGCTCCATTGGAAGAGTTTCGATATCAAGCCCTAACATCTCGGCCCATCGCTTATCAAAACAGACATCATTTGTGACGAGATCCCAATCCCAAATACCAAGTCCAGCCCCTTCAAGCGCAAGGTCTAAGCGTTCATTAATTTCTTGAAGTTTCTTTTCATAATTTTTCTGATCAGTAATATCTGAAAAAGTTGTGACGGCAACAAATTGATCTTCAATTTCAAGAGGAAGGGAATTGATATTAATCCATCGGTTTAAACCATTAACTTCTAGACCCATGACTGTTTCAGAAATGGCCTTCTTCTCTTTTAAAACACGATTAGATGGATGATCGTCTGGTTGAAAAGGCTCACCATTTTCTTTAATTGTCTTCCACTTGGGATCATGATTATCACTACCAAGTAATTCGTCTTCGCTAATATTAAGAATTTCAAGGGCCCTATCATTAAAGTCAATCATCTTCCCAGATTCATTTTGGATGACAAGACCATCCATGACATTATTAATAATCTTATTGAATTTATAATTTTGATTTTCAAGAGTTTTAGCTAGTTTTTGCATTTCTAAATAGCAAACAACTTGCTTAGAAAGTGATGTCAGCGCAATTTTTTGAGCATCAGTTAACTCTTTAGGTTTATCGTCGATGACACAAAGGGTACCAATTTTAAATCCATCCGGGGTAACAAGAGGAGCACCTGCATAGAAGCGAACATGAGGCTCTCCAGTAAGAAGTGGGTTGTCGCAAAAGCGATCATCTTTTGTTGCATCAGGAACAATAAAAAGTTGATCAGACATAATGGCATGACCGCAGTAAGAAACATTTCGAGGGGTTTCACTGGCCTCTAATCCATGGCGTGACTTAAACCATTGCCTATCTGTATCAATGAGGCTTACCAAAGCGATCTTTGCTTCACAAATGGCCGCAACACTACAAGTAATTTCATCGAAAATTGCTTCTTGGTCAGTATCTAGAATATGGTAGGACTTAAGCTTTAAGATACGCTCTTTTTCGTCCTTAGGAATTGGTGCTTCTTTCATTTCTTGATTCTTTCGTTAAGTCTAAAATAATCAGATCTTAAAAAATTATTAACAAGAAATATTCTATCAAGATTTGCTAATTTCAACCTAAAGAAAAGTTTAAAATAACTCGGCCATCTCCACAAGGATCTGCTTATATCCTTGTTTTTTAGCTGACTTTGAGAGCTCTAAAAGACCCTCTCTCGTCAATTCAACGTCCTCAGCGTTAATATAACGATCAATGAAGTTATCCCCGCTAAAATCACTACGAATGAGAGGGCTCACATTCGGATGACCATTGAGGCGAATTGAGAAATTAAGGGCATTAGCAAGATAGGCAATTTCTCTCTCGCTGAAGTTTCGTACATCACGATACATGGCCACATATGCCTCAATAAATCGTTTCCCATATGAACTTGATGTTCCCGCAAGAGCGATAATTTCCTTTGCATTAAGCTCTGCCCCTAGATCGTAGAGAGATTTCAAAATAAGTTCATCACGAGTTGTCCAAGAGATTAATTTATTTGCATCGATCTTTCCAAAATATGGATCGTTTCTTACATTCGTAGTTTTTGTCAGTTTATAAATAGGAATAAACTCGATCTCTTCTATCTTCTTTAGAACAGCACTACTAAGTTTTAACTCTTTGTAGGTATCAATGCTCTTTTGTGAAAGATTCTCAATCGCAACGGTTTCATAATCAGTTGCAAGAGACATAAGACGGGCCCATGCTATTTTATCACTCGTTCTAGAGAGCATGTCCTGTATGTGATGTAACTCCATAGAAACTTGGTAAGATTCCATAAAATTAAGCATATAATCAGTGAAAAAATCTTCGAGCTCTAAAGCGTAGCGAAATGTATACTGATTTTGTAATTGAATAGTTCGATCAATGGCATTGGCAACTTTCTTCGCTTGTAAATACGTCAAATCACCCTTTAGCTTCTTATCTAAAATATAACTTTCTAGAAAGTAATAACCATATTTTGGAGATAGCTTACTGAACTCAATTGCATCATCAATATCCATTTGAGCGTGATACTTTTCAAATGTGTCGAGAATCTTATCATCTCTCTTTGTCCAACCGAATTGGTCAACTGCACCAGAGAACTTAAAAAATCGACTATCGCGATCAGGTAAGTTCGTTGATCGAGCAATCGAACTTCTTTTAATTTTTAGATGTGTTAGAGATAAATTAGCAAAGGACTGAAACTTACTTAATAGTGAAGTGCAATTCGAACTCTCACTGGCCATGGCCATAGGAGAAATACTCAGAGAAAGTGAAAAGAGAATTGCATAGTAAGTCGTGTGTCTCATCATTGTGCCCATGTTTAAATTAACTTGATACCTTTAAGGTATCAAAAATCTCAATAGAGCTTGTTCTAAATAAGGCCTTTTGAATTTTCTACTAAAGATGTCTAAACTCTAGTCACTTTTCTTTTGTATCAATTTGTAACGTTTTGTAAAATTTATGTAATTATAGAACTTTAGAACTATTCTCTGTGCCATAATTCAAGAGTGCTTGAATTAAGCAAGGAAGAACAATGAAAAAACTAATCTCATTTTTTGCTCACAGACCTCTCTATGCCAATATACTCATGTTTGGACTGGTTATCAGTTCTGTCTTTTTCTGGTTTCGCATAGGTAAAGAGGAAATGCCAGAGTTCACATTTAACTCAATTAGAGTTTCCATCTCTTACCCAGGAGCTGCTGCTGAAGATGTGGAACACTTCATTATTCGCCCAGTAGAAGAGGAACTTAAAGGACTTAGTGGACTAGATGAAGTCACAGCAACGGGATCTTATGGATCAGCAACATTCTCAATTTCTTTTGAACCTACAGTAGAAAACCTCGCTGAAAAGGTACAAGAAGTAAAAGATGCTGTTGAAAAAGTTGATCTTCCTAGCGATGTAGAGCAACCAGTTTATCGTCAATTTAAAACTTCAGAAAAGGCCATCATCGATATAGGTCTGTACTTAAAAGATACAGAAATACATACAGTAAAATCGAGGGCCCTACTGCAAAAACATGCGCTGGCCATAAAAAATAGACTGATCAATTTACCAGAAATCAGCAATGTCGATGAAAGTGGCTATAGAGAGCCAGAAATTCACATTAAAATTCTTCCTAACAAATTAAAAGAATTAGAAATCTCTCTCTCTGAAGTGAAGCAACAGATCTCAAAACAGCATATTCGCTCCCCAATCGGAAGCATGGAAGACAAGTCTGAAACAGAGATTACATTGAAGGCCGAGCTGGATACTGTTGAAGACTTAGAGAATGTCATCATTAGTAATAGCTTTAGTGCTAAGAAAATTTATCTAAAAGATGTCGCCACTATTGAGAGGGCCTTTGCTAAGTCAAATTCCATCACAAAGATTCAAGGACGAGAAGGAATTAAGCTCAATGTAAAAAAGAGTAATTCTTCAGATATCATTTCAGCACAAAAGGCCATCGTTAAATTTCTCGCGACATACAAAAAACAAAATCCAAAATCCCCTGTAGGTTTAGTTCTCATTGATGACGAATCTTATGATGTAAGAAATAGACTCGAATTGATTGGGGCCAACGGAATTATCGGTTTCATTCTTATTGTTATTATTCTCTTTATCTTTTTAGATTTCAGGGCCGGTGTATGGGTAGGAATGGGGATACCTTTCTCATTGGCCTTTACGCTTATCAGTTGTTACTTAATGGGCTATACAATCAATAATATGACCCTCGCAGCGATTATTATCGTACTTGGGATTGTTGTCGATGATGCCATTATTGTTGCTGAAAATATATCAAGAGAAGAACACCACGGAAACTCCCCAGGAAAATCTGCGGTTGAAGGTACAACAAGAGTTATTCTTCCAATTATTGCTAGTGTCTTAACAACTTGTGCAGCCTTTGTTCCTCTTTATTTTTTCGAAGGACGCTTTAGTCTCTTTGTTAAATATATTCCGGCCGTTATCTTTCTTATGCTCTTTGCAAGTTTAATTGAATCTTCTTTCATTCTACCTTCACACATGATTCATAAACTTCCAGGAGAAGATCTCTATAAAAAATTCTTTAAAAAGAACTACGTATCAATCTTCAGAGAAAAATACATCCATGTTTTGGAAATTAAATTTGAAAGAATTCTAATAAAGCTCCTGCCATGGAGAACAATTATCTTCGGTGCATTCGCTCTTATGCTAGTGCTCTCTGGCTATTTATACAAAGAAAAACTACGCTACGTTATGTTTCCAAGAGAGGAATCACGTGATTTCACTTTAAAAGTTGTTGCCACAGAAAACCTAAAGAGACTTGAGATGGCAAAGAAAGTTTCTGAAATAGAAAAGCTCATTCTCGATGATCCCTATAAAATCGTCACTTCGATTCGAACGACAATTGGACAGAGTCGACGTGGAGGAGAAGTTAAAGAAAATGAAGCGACTCTTCGTGTAGAGGTTGTCCCTCCATCTGAGCGAGAGATCTCGCTCAATAAATATTTAAAAGAACTAAAAAGTAAAACAGATCAATTTAAGGGTTATAAAGAGATCAGAGCACTGAAGAGTCGATTTGGTTCAGGGAGTGGTAGTCCAATTGCTATTCAAGTTCAAGAGAACGATGATGTTCTTAGAAATCAAGTACTCAACGAATTAAGAGAAAAATTAGTAAAAATCGACTATCTCAGTAACGTTGAAATAGAAAGACCTCTTCTAAAAGATGAGTATCTCATGATTCCAAAAAAAGATGCTATCACTCAGCTCAATGTTGATTTCGAGCAGCTCTCAAGTTCTCTTAGGGCCTATATTCAAGGATCAACACTTTATACACTTAGAAAAGGTGACGAAGAAATCGATGTCAAACTGACAACTCAAGAAGAAAACAAGCGCGACATTGAAACTATTCTCGATCTGAAGATTTCAAACTCAGGTAATTATCTTGTACCACTGAGAGAACTTGTTGATGCCGTGAAAGGAAAAAAGCCTTCAAATATCCAAAGAACGAATTTTAAAAGAGCAAACTTCATCTATGCCGATATCGCTGAGGGAAAAAAAATTACTCCTTTAGAAATCGCGGATCTTTTAGAAGAGGAAGTCTTTCCATCTGTATTAGAGCACTCTCCTTCAACAATTCTAAAGTTTAGAGGAGAAATCGAGGATTCAAGGGAAGCGCAATCTGACTTTGGAATATCAGTTCTTCTCGTCCTTGGACTTATCTATGTGCTTTTGATTTTCTTATTCAATTCTATGCTAACTCCTCTTCTTATTGGAACGATAATTCCTTTTGGAGTGGTAGGAGTTATCTTCAGTTTCTATGCTCATGGGATGATGCAATTTGGTTTCTTTGCCGTTGTTGGGACCTTGGGAATGATTGGTATTGTTATTAACGACTCCATTGTTCTTATCGATAAATTAGAAGAAAAATTCGAACCAACCGACTCCAAGAAAAATCTCTTTGAGCAAATTGCGAGGATCTCATCGACAAGGCTTAGAGCAGTCGTTGTAACAACACTGACAACAGTAACGGGACTTTTTCCTACGGCCTATGGCCTTGGAGGTTATGATTCGATGCTTGCTGAAATGATGCTTGCTATGGCATGGGGACTTCTCTTTGCCATGTTTATTACACTATTATTAGTACCGTGCTTGTACTCATATTTCATACAATTGAGGATGTTATGGAAAAGAATCTAATTGGAACAATAGTAACGACACTCGTTATTAGCACTTCAAGTTTTGCACAAAAACCAACACTTGGTGTAAATGAATATATCGAACTTCTAAAAAAGAACGATCCTCAGTTTGAATTGATCATTAATGAGCGTCTAAAAAAGGAGTATCTCGTAGATCAGGGTCTTCCCTCTCGTGAATTTCTTCTAAGTGCGAGTACTGAATATGGTTTTGCTCTTGATGACAGTGAAAATACAAATCAAACAACTGTTGAGCTATCTAGAACCTTAATTGAATCAGGAACAGAGATCACTGTTTCAAGATCACAGAATAAACTTTCTGATCGAGAAGAAACGGTTTCTTCTGTAGAGATTGAACAAAAAATTATTAATGACGGTTTTGGAAGTAACACAAGAGCAAAAAAGAAAGTCCTTCAAAATGAAGTTCAGATACTCGATCTACAAATCAAAGAGAGCTATGAAGACTATATAGAACAGAGACTTAGTGCTTATTTTGAATTAGGACAACTATACACTGAGCTAAAATCATCAAAAGAGATTTTTGAAGAAGCAAAAAAACTCTATCAAGAAGTTCTAAATAAGAGAAAAAAGAGTATAGCAAGCACAACAGATGTAAAGAGAGCTAAATTACAAATGCTTGTAAGAGAGGATGAGTACTTAGAAGGCCAAACCGCCTACACAAAAACAGTTCAATCACTTTCAACTTATATTGGTAAATCACTATTAAAAGACATACCAGAATTTAAGTTTGATTTTTCAAAGCGTCTAACAGAGGCCCCTCTTAGAGAAGAAGAATTAAAAGAATATCGCTCATATCAAATCAAGGATATGACGACAAAGAATGCCAAAGAAAGCTTAGACATTGAAAAAAACAATGGTGGTCTTAGTGCAAGCATCGTGGCCGGAGCGAGTTTAGATGACTCAAAGAGATTTTCAACAACAGTTAAGAATGAAGAAATGCTCATTGGCCTAAGAGTTGATATTCCTTTTGGTGACTCAAACCAAAAAGCGCTCAATCAAAAGGCAAATTACGAGTACATTAAAGCAAGAATAGAAAAGAAAAATTATATTAATGAACTCCTTTCAAATCTTTCACAATTACAAATTGAACTAAACAATAAAAAACGCAAGTTAGAAATAGCAAAAGAAAAATCGATTCTCTCAGAGAGTATCGTTAAAGAAGATACAAAACGTTATGAAAATGGAAGGCTCTCCCTAGAAGAGCTCATTACAACAAGAAATAACAGAGCGACTTACAAAAAGGCCTATATAAGTGAGCAAATGGCCTACAATAAGTTAGTCGTAACATTTCTCTCGGCCACAGACCGTCTTATAGACTAGTAAAAAGGGACCTATTTTTACTTAATTCGATACGAATTATTGACGAACACCTAGCATAAGGGCTATTTTCACATATTCATCAAATGCGAGGCCCTATGAAATTCTTTCTTCTCTTATCTTTCACAATCAATATAGCGAATGCATCCTATTCAGGTTCTAAAGTAGAAGAGGTATGGAACATTCTAGAGGAGAATCCCTATCAAATGCTACCTCAGACAAAAGTAAATATGAAGCGTCTTACAAAATGGGGAAAATCAAAACTCGCACAATCAGCAAGGCGCACTCTGGACAATAGAAATGATATTCTTCCCTATTTTGAAAAACTTGTTCATGCTAATGGAACTTGTCTTCTGGGAGAATGGACAATTACACAAGAAACGGCATACTCTGGTTATTTTAAAAAAGATTCAAAAGGGCTTATTATCGCAAGAGCATCAAGTGCTCTCTCTCATACAGAGTCAGGAAAAAATCGTAGTTTTGGCCTTGCGGGAAAAATCTATCCAACAGCGGATTTCTATCATGAAGAAAATCTTGTTCCGGCAAACTTTTTTACTATCGACGATCTAGCAGGTACTAAAGTAAGCCAATTTTCTAAAGCGGCCCTCACTAACGAACCAGATATTTCATTGAATTTTGGATCGATCTTTCTTTTAAGAATGGCAGCATTTGTCGCGAAGATTTTTAAAAAGGCCGATGAGAACCCAAATATTCGCCAGCTATGGCAAATTTCATCACTAGGAGAAAGTGGTAACGATTATATTAAAACTCCAATGTGGATGAGATTAAGAGCAAATAAGAACTCTAAGGGTCTGTGGAGTTATGACTTTAGAGATGAGTTTGCTAGCTACATCGAGGCCAACAATCACATGACTTTTGATATTGAAGTTGCCGGTAAACTTGAAAATGGTCACAATCAAAAACAAGTTTTCAAAAAAATTGGAAAAATTGAATTCTTTAAAAATGTCTCAAGTAAAAATTGTGATCACAGACTTCATTTTAATCACCCTCAATGGAGAAGTGATATTAAATAAGTTCCGCTCTTCAGTTCATCTAAATCAACACTTCCACTTACTATTCTTCCCATGTAGATCAGTCCATCTGAGTGGGAAAAGTCCTTATAAAACATAGCAACATCTCCCCAAGGAGAATAGTAAGTAATATCCCCTTTTTTAGGAGTATATCCGTTAGGTGCCCCTTTTAAAGAGAGCTTCTTTGGAGGATAAAAGATTTTTTCAATAGAAGCATAATCTTTAATCTCAATAGAAAGAGGAAGCTGTTCAATTAGACTCTTAGAAGTGCTATTCATTTCTAATTCTAAGATTAGTTCTTGTGTTTGATTTGAAATTTTAATCTTCATAGTTTTTTTACCCATTTGCTCAATTGACAGGCCATAGGTAGAGAGAAGAAATAAGCAGCTCATCAAAAGTAATTTCATTTCCTCTCCCCCTCTAATTATTTTACTTCGCTTACAGCTTTTTCGTATTGTTCATCAGAAACTTTTTCTAGCCAATTAACATTTTTGCCATTGTTATCTTTTTCTTGAAGAGCAGTGTGAGTAAGTTCATGCTTCACTCCCGCCCCATGCCAGTGCTTCACTCCAGCAGGTGTCCAGACAACATCGCCGGCCTTAAGCTTACGTGCATTTTCGCCCCACTGCTGAACCAGTCCACTTCCCTTTGTTACAACGAGAAGCTGTCCTTTTGGATGTGTGTGCCAAGCAGATCTCGCCTTCTTAGAAAAAGTAACATCTGCTCCAGTAAGTTTAGAAGTTCCCTGTTCTGTAAAAAGCATTTTTACAGCAACACTTCCCGTAAATACTGGTGATGTAGAATTAAAGTGCGCAACTTTAGACTGCTTTGTTATGACCATCTTCCTTGACTCTTTCTTGCCTGCAAAGCTGGAGCATCCAACTAATTGCATCGCTATGATTGTCGTAATTAAGATATTTACTTTCACAAACTCCCCTAAGTATTTGGTTGTTGATTAGGTCTATTATCCTATAGATCATTTTTTCTATTAATGGCATAATGATTAAAGATCTATTAACTAGAGGTTCACAATGAATAAAGACCAATTTGACGGCCTTATCGCCTTTAAAGTTGTCTCAGAGGAGAGAAGCTTTACTAGTGCAGCTGAAAAACTTCAAATCTCACCTCCAGCAGTCAGTAAGATGATTTCCCAACTAGAAAAGAAAATGGGTGTCACTCTCTTTACCAGAACAACGAGAACCGTCAGTCTCTCTGAAGCTGGACGACTTTTTATGGAAGAAGTTGGACCTGCTATAGATCAAATTATGAATGCTCAAAATAGAGCTAAAAGTTTTTCAAAAGTTGCCTCAGGAACTTTAAAGATAAACATGCCAGGTGTTCTCTTTCCCTATTACTTAGCAAAGATCATTCCAGGTTTTTTGAAAAAGCACCCCGATGTCACTGTTGACCTCTATAGTGATGATCAGGCCTCGGATATTTTTGATAAAGGTTTTGATGCAGGGGTGAGAACAGGAGACATAATCGCTAAAGACCTTACGGCATTTAAACTTTTTGGACCCGTAAAATTTGTGACAGTCGCTTCTCCAGAGTACTTGAAAGAGATGGGAACACCTAAACACCCAAGAGATCTATTAGAACACAATTGTATCAGGCATCGATTTGGCAGTGGTAATAGTGTTTACGAGAAATGGGAGTTTGAAGACAAGAAAAAAGAATTTGCCGTTACAATATCGGGAAATACAATTCTCAATACATCAGAATCAATTCGACACGCATGCCTTCAAGGTATTGGTATTGCCTATACAGAATTTGGAAATGTAGAAAAAGATATTAAACAAGGAAAGCTGATTCTTATACTAAAGAATTATCACGCACAGGAGTCTGGTTACTTTCTCTACTATCCAAATCGATCACAGGTCTCTCCAACTCTAAGGGCCTTTATCGATTATATTAAAGAGATAAGAAAGTAGTTTCTCCGACAAATTTACTCAAGACCAAAAGTTATCAATTCATTAACCCTCAGTTAACAATTTTATAATTAAATTGAGTTATCATAGGTATCGAAATATCAATTAACATTTATAATGAGATTCACATAAAAAGGAGAATTTATGAAAACTGTTGGTTACGCTGCTCAGTCTAAGGACTCAGGACTTGCACCCTTTCATTTTGAAAGAAGAAATTTACAAGATAACGATGTTGCTATTGAAATCCTTTTCAGTGGAATCTGCCACTCAGACCTTCACACTGTTCATGGAGACTGGGGAGATCAGGCCTATCCACTCATTCCAGGTCATGAGATCATTGGAAAAGTTATTGATGTGGGAGCGAAGGTAAAAGATTATAAAGTTGGAGACAGTGTTGGTGTCGGCTGTATGGTTGATAGTTGCCAGACTTGTGACCAATGCCATAACCACGAAGAACAATACTGTAGAAATGGTCTTACACCAACATACGGTGGAGTTGAAAAAGAAACGGGAAAGACAACTCAAGGTGGATACTCAAAGCACATTGTTGTTAGAGAGGAATTCGTTCTTAAAGTTTCCGATAAACTCGATCTGTCAAAAGCGGCCCCAATTCTTTGTGCAGGGATTACAACTTTCTCGCCTCTTAAAACATGGAACGTAAAAAAAGGAACAAGAGTTGGTGTTATTGGGCTTGGTGGATTAGGTCATATGGGTGTAAAACTAGCTGTCGCTATGGGCGCAGAAGTTACAGTCATTAGCCGCTCAACAAGTAAAGAAGAAGAGGCAAAAGCAATTGGAGCCAAGGGAATCTTATCTTCAACTGATCAAGATGCCATGGCCAAAGCACAGTCATCTTTTGATTTAATTCTTGATACAGTACCAGTTAAACACGACTTCAATACTTACACTCCACTTCTCGATGTCGATGGAACACTTGTTGTCGTTGGTCAAATTGGACCAATGGAAGAAACATTTACTGCTCCTCTCATTTTTGGAAGAAGAAGAATTGCTGGGTCACTGATTGGTGGAATTAAAGAAACACAAGAAGTTCTGGACTTCTGTGCAGAACATGGAATTCATCCAGAGTGTGAAATAATCAATCCAGAACAAATCAACGAAGCATGGGATAAATTACAACAGAGTAACCCAGCACACCGTTTTGTTATCGATATGAAGAGCTTAAATCCATAAATTTATCTTGGCCCTAGTTCCCTAGGGCCTTTTTAAATTGCTGACAAGATTCAGAAAACTCTCTTAGTGAATTCCAAAAAAGAGTGGCATCATCTTCATTAAAATTCTCTTTTCCTAGCCCAAGAGAAAAAAGAGTTTTCCCAGAAAACAAATGAATGGGAACAATTTCAGAACCTCTTCTAATTAAAGCAACATCACTCCAATTTATCTTTTTAAAATCTATTGTCTCATCATAGCTATAGGTTCTCTCAGTTTTAATTAAACCATGATCACTATAAGACTTAAAAAAGTAATGATAATATACCTTCAAGCGGCAATCGAGATGAATTATCTCCTCTATTCTTTTAAAGCTTTTGGAAGAATCTTTTTTTTCACGCATCGTATTTCGAATAGAATCATGATTCATAATGACAGTATTAAGTTCTTGAAATGAGCTTTCAACGCGATCTAAGAGCAAGTTGTACTCATTGGCCTGGGCCAAGTTTGCTTGAATCAGAATAAAGGACAGTAATAATAAATACTTCATAATACTCCTCAAAGTCTTATTTTGAACAATAAGGGATATTTATCTCTGGGTCCTAGATACTTACATTTTTACATGCTTTTTATTTACTATAAATTAGCGCCTTCTTCTTCGATTTTTCTTTTTCTTCGAAGGAATTTGAAACTCATGATGGAATGGCTGATCACGGACAACTGAGATATTTTCACCAATGAGCTTTTGGATATTTCGAAGAAAAGGCATATCTTTGTCACTACAAAGAGAAAGGGCTAGACCATTGTTGTTCGCCCTTCCTGTTCTACCTATTCTATGGACATAGTAAGTTGCATCCTCAGGTAGATTAAAATTAATGACAAGATCAATACCACCTATATCAATACCACGAGAGGCGATATCTGTTGCAACGAGAACTCTCACCTCTTTATTTGAGTAGAAATGAATGGCCTCATTTCTTTGGGCCTGAGTGAGATCACTGTGAATTTCTGAGGCTTCAATCTGCGAACGTTTTAATAAATCAACAACCTCACGAACACCATATTTTGCCTTACAGAAAATAAGGACCTGCATATCAGAGAATTGTTCAAGGAGACTTAAAAGAAGATAATTTTTATTCTCTTCGAGACAAAAATAAACACTCTGATCAATATTCTGGTTTACAGTCGATTCTCGTTCAATTTCAATTTTCTTAGGATCAATCTGTATGGAACTTGAAATTTTTTCTATCGCCTTTGGCATAGTTGCCGAAATAAGAGCAGTCTGTCTTTTGACAGGTAGTTTTGAAACGATAAAGTCGATATCATCTTTAAATCCCATATCAAGCATCATATCAGCTTCATCTAGAACAAAATAAGAAAGATCATCAAAGTTAACAAGACCATCTTTAATGAGATCTACTAAACGTCCAGGTGTTGCCACAATAACTTGACCATAACTCGAAAGCGAATCGATCTGTGCCCTCTTACTAACTCCTCCAATAATAAGGCTAGAAGAAAGAGATGAATACTCGAGAATAGAATTGATGATTTCGTGAGTTTGAATGGCCAACTCTCGTGTCGGTGAAAGTATAAGTAATTTACTCTGATCACCACGATCAAAATCATTCAATAGACGACTCAAAAGAGGAAATAAAAAGGCAGCGGTCTTACCGGAACCAGTTTTAGCAATACCAAGAATATCCAATCCATCCAAAAGAAGAGGAATAGCATTAGCTTGAATCTCTGTAGGCTCTTTATAACCAGATTTCAGGATAAAACTATCCACAAGATTATGAAGTTGTAATTGTTTAAATTTAGACATGATGACCTCAATAGAAATAATACCCTATATCTAAACCGAATCTAAAGATAATTTAAGTATTTTTTTCAGCACAATTAAGTTTTCTCTATAGAGCGGGACAATCGTGATACGAATTTTTTAACAAAGGAGAGAATATGAATCATTTGATTAGCGTAGGCTTAACTATTGGAATTTCCCTTTTATCTATCCATACACAGGCGGGATTTTTTGATCTTTTTAACAAAGAAGAGAGAGTAAACGGTGTGGCCATGCATATGTATGAAGAGCAGCAATCAGACCAGCTTTCAAAAGTCGTTTTTGATCTTCATAAACAATACGGACTCTTTATCGCTCAATATAAAAGATATACTGAAACATATATTGGAAATCATAATAAAGACACATTCCAAAACAATGCCATCAAAATTACAGAATATAGAGATCTTAAATTTGTAAAAAATGGTCAAAGATATGACTTGTACACGATGGGACTCATTATTAATCTTGAAAATCAATACAGTGAAACAATCGACAAACTTTTTAATGATATGAAAACAATTGCACACCACGTGAGTATTGACGGAACTTCTAATTATGGAAGAGGTGGAACACACTTGATTGGCGAGAATATCGAAGGGATTCGCACTTTAATTTTAAGATGTAAAAAAGAAATATACAGTGATGCTAGCGGCGGTAATTCATGTACCACAACTACAGACAAAATTGATTTTTCAAATGATAAAATTAAAGTATCAGTTTCAGGCTCCCAAGGGAAAACGGAAGTACCTAAAGAAAATTTAAAAAATTGGAGTGATGATTACTGGAATAATCGTTTCTAAAAAATAAGGGCCTTAAAAAAGGCCCTTATTTTATTTTTCAAATTGTACTAAATTCTCACAAGTAACAGACTCATTCGAAAGAAGAAGTCTATTTGTTTTAAGAGTGAGAGAACTTAGCTCGCCTGCCGATGATTTCGTTGCAAGAATTTCAAATGGTGTCTTAAGACCAAAATTCATCGTCGAAGTTTTAAACTTTGCTTCTAATTGATCACCACTAATTTCTAGATCATCAGAGCTAAATTTTGTCTTGTCGTTATCAAAAAGCCAAAGACACATCGTAGAGCCACTTCCACAATACGACCCTTCAAAGTCAGAACCAAGAACTGAATCTTGATCTTCTACATCAATTTCAAACATAATACTTCCTGTCTGGTACTCTTTTAGAAGTACACGACAGTTCGCATCTGTCCCTTGAACTTTTCCATCAAAGTAAAGTGTTTCACCTTGAAGAGTATTTAAGAAAGACCCTACTTCAGCAACAAGACCAGCTTGTGTTTGAAATGTTAGACCTAATAAAACACTTAATAACATTTTTTTCATATTAATCTTCCGGTTCTTAATTAAAACATTGCATACAAGACATGTGGTAACGTTGGATTCCTCCGTAGAGTTGGAATTCATTTTTATCCTCGTTATAACGAAGAGTGTTCGTATAACGAAGGGAGTTTGGTGCATGATTGATGATCTTCGTCTTTCCAGATGAATAGCCCATCTCTTTGCAAAGGGCCGTAGCAGTCTCCTGATTACCTTCAACTTGAAATTTCGATAAAAACCCTAAACTTCCACCCATACGTTCTCTGTTAACTCCTGTCGTCTCATCAGTTGCACAGTAAACATGTGCTCCCTTATCCGCAGAAATAACACCTGTTCTATCAGCAAGTTCTACTTCCAAAGTAATATCAGAAGAAGTTTCGAGGTCAATGGCAATAACTTCAATTGTTGACTCACTAGCGATAGATAAAACTGAAGTACACAAAAGAAAAAGCGATAATGTTTTTTTCATAACACCATCCTCCTATGAATGATTAATAATATTTCTAAAGAGATATTGTAGTATCACAAAAAGTTTCACATTATTTTAATTTTATGGAGGTGTGTAATTATTGAAGGGTTTTGTTTATGAATCTCTAAATTCAAAGTAATACTGGACAGGTCTTTAAGCCCTTCATTGAAGGGCTTAAGAGGTTATTAATATATTAGTCGATAATAAATCCGTCAGCGCAATCAGGCCATCCACTTTCACTATTAGAACAACCAATTCGTTTAGATGCGTGAGGATCACTCTTTGAGCTAGACCAACAATCATAAGTTAATGTTGGGGCCGTATTATGAAAGTTAAAATAAGTGCATACTTTATCTGACGAAAAACAAACAGTTCTCATTTCATTTAATTGATTCGATTCAATAAAAGTCTCACGACAATTAAAATCAGCGAAAGATTGCATACACAAAAGTAAAAAAAGAATTGAAGTTGAAAATTTCATAGAGCCTCTCATCAGAAATAGATAGTGATGAGAGACTATAGAATGACTTTGAACTAATTATCAATATAATTTAAAGATAAGTTTATGGATAAAAACTAATAATATATAACATTCATTAAAAGACTTTAAGAAAAAAAATCAAGATCTACTGCATCTTACTAATTTCGCTAAGCAGACTTCTATAACTAAGTTGTTCCTTATAAGTAATTCTATGATTTAAAACATTCATATTTGTTAGATAATCCTCTTGTTCATAAAGAAGATCACTTAGAGTAAGGCGATAATTATCTTCTCTAATACTTTTACCATCGATATGAATACTTAACACACCATTAAAATTATCACGAAAGAAAACGACTTTATCCTCGTATTCAAACGTTTTCAATTCGCCATCAATAACTTCACCGTAAGTATTATATTCTCTTGTATCCTCTTCAAACTCGAGATCTTGAACATTCAAATCGATAACAACGTCTCGCCCATCTAAATTGAATTCAATTCGTTTTTCTTCGACTTTGAAATTAACTTTACTATTTCTCTTTAAAATTAACGGAGAAATAAAATCATAAATAGAAGTAACAAGTGTTTTCTCTTTACAGTCAATATTAAGTGCTACTGTTACTTCATTTTCATCTAGTAAAAATATTGGCAAGAGATGTTGATAAGACTTATTATAATTTTCTAAATCAATTACCTGATAACGACACATGGAAATTTGATTATTATTTATAGCGAGACACTCTTCCAACTCTTTTTGTAAGTACTCTTTCTCTCGAATGGATCGTTTTTCAACACTAGCACATCTAAGATTAATTTGATTATTCTCAAATTCCGAGGCCGTAGTTACGAAAGGCACTATAAAAGCGAGGCCAATAAAAAAATATTTCATTTTTAATTCCTATTGTTTCAAGTAATAACAGATCATGCTCTCTTGAGTTTGTTGATCGCCAAGATAATATTTTAACTTTTTGTGCTTTTGAAAATATTTAAACTCTCTAACCAATCTTGAAAAAGAACCACAGGGAAGTGTCATTGATCCAATTCCCTTAGTTTCAGTCAACTTTAATTTATCCGTACTCAACTGCGCTCTATAGCAAGATTTTTCTAATAATTCTTGATTAAGAGATACTTGATAATGACTCTCTTCGATATCTCTTATTAGAATACCTGTATGATCAACGCTTGTTGTGACTTGATGATTATCTACATGAATATCTAATTGAATTGGACAAGATTCATCCCCACTTGAAAGAGAGTAAGAACCTTCTAATTGCTTCACTCGTGTCAAAGTCGACTGTGAAGCTATCGAAGAAAGCGAAATTAAACTGGCCAATAAAGTGATTACTTTCATGAGATCTCCAAAAAGGAATTAGTTCTTTGTATATTCAGAGCAATTTTTAAAATTGATCTTTACATGCGCGGCGTATTTAAATCCACCAAAGCTAAGGTAGCTATTAGTTCCATGAAAAAGCTCTAGAGTCTTTTCATCTTTGTCATACTTCACTCTCCAAGCATCATCAGGCTCTTGGTTAGGGTCTTTGCCATATTCTTTTAATTTCACAACACCTGAATCACGAGTAAAGAACTCTTTATTTTCTTTCATAGATACTTGTGATGAAGAGAGCGTAGCGCTAACACCTTGTCTCTTATGAGTGATCGAAGCAGAATACTTTAGTGTGTGAGGATCATAACTGATTCCATCTTCACGAATACAAACTTTCGCCGTATTGACGTAGTCATTAAAATCTTCAGTACTTGAATAATATGTATTCACATCACTTGATACAACTTCATGACATTCAATGAGTTTTGTTCCTGACTCGGCGGATTCAAATAATGAATCACAATTTCCAACTTTAGGATCTCTTGTCGTTAAAGCAGAGCAAGAAAAACCTTCACCGTCACTTTGAAATGATGAAGATAGAAACTCACCATCATAAGCTTTAATTTCTACAACAGGCTTACCATCACTCATTTCTTTAGAAATGTAATCACTTCCACTTTTCACCATATTATAGAAGTGAAATGGAAGACGACTTCCGACTTGACGAGGCATACTACCAGCAAAGGAAGCGACAAAACCTTGCATTTGATCGTTATTATTATAATCAATATCTCTTAAAGAGATGCGACAACTTTTGCCTTCATTATCACCAAAAAGGATAACTCTCTCTTTAGCAATAGCAGTTAAAGAACTACACATAAGCGCTGTTACAACGAGCGTATTGAAGATTCTATGATTCATATTTTCTCCAAAAATTAATTGATTGAACATCTAATTTCTTGATTTCCACCAAAACGATTTGTCTCCATGAAGAAACCATACCAAGTGTTTTGTTTTGCTTCAGTTTTTCGAGAAGCAATATATTGAATTGGTTTATTACCATCTAACTCAATCTCAACTCTATCTGTGAAACGAAAAGTAACATTGAGACGAGAATCAATCTGTTCAGATTGATAGATCAAGCGACCATCTAGCGTTTCTTTAGAAGAAACAATGGCACTATAGTGAGAAGTCTCAATAGAGATTTTTTCATTTTCAATTTTTAGAGCACAAGAGTTTCCCTCACGATCAAGACCAATGTAGGTTTTAGCCTGAACAGATATAAAAGAACTCAGAACAAGAGCAAAAAGAACAACTAGCTTTTTCATAAGGTGTCTCCTTTGAAATGTTATATATGAAATTTATTTCCTGGTATAATTGTTCAAGAATCACTTTTGAGATAGTTGAATAAAGAAATAAGTGAAAAAAATACAAGATCGAAATTATCTGTAAAACGCTTAAAACAAAGACTTTCGTTCAAATGTAAATATATATGGACAAAAAAAGGGCCTAACAAAGGCCCTATAGAGCTAATTCAATTGCATCATAGCGCTAGGACAGCTCTTTTTATCTGTCGCTAATACTTTTGTCGTTAGAAAGTCCATCGAACATAAAAAGGTCTTTTCATTCATCGCAAAGCAATCCATTTCACTAAAGACAACCTCTCCACAAATTCGAGATAAACCGTATTGATGAGAAAACTTCTCCCCTTGAAGATACAATTTTTCAAAGAGGGCCTCTAAAAAGAGACTTTCCATATTCTCTCTAGAAATTGAGAAACCACTGTTTTTTGGAAATGTTAAAGTCTCAGAAGACTTACGCCATGAGAAGTCATAATTAACAACTACCGACTGCATCGATGTGCGCATAGAATTAACAGTCATTCCAAGAAAATCTGGATGAAGGGCCGATTTTTTTCCGTCATTCTTTCTCTCTAGTTCTACAACTTCATCTTCTTTATTTGTATAAGATGTCGTCAGTATCGTGTTTTCTTTACTCAACTCTGTATTTAACTGATACCACGAAGACTTTAACTTCGAATTTGATTCGTGATAATCATAGATCTGAGAGAGTTCTTCGAAATTTTGCTCATACACAACTTTTGAAACCTTAGCAAAAGCTGGACCCGCCGATAGAAAGAGTAATCCAAATATAATTGATTTCATTTTACCTCCTGAATGTAAAAAATAATTTTCTATCACAAAGAAAATCAAATGAATTGAGCATAGGAAAGAAAGGGATAATATTACAAAACCAGAAAGTAAGAACTATAAAAACTGCAAATTTCCTTTAATTTTATAAATTCACATCGTTTATATGCTATTTGTGTTTAAAGTTAATTCATGGAGAAAATAATGAAAATCGAACTATTCACTATTGTAGCTCTTCTTACTTCATACAATGTGAGTGCAAATTTTGACTTCGACAAAGTAAAGTCAATGTTCAATAGCGGCGAGGCCATAACAACAATTGTCCAACTAAATGAGATAAAGGATAGGCCGTGGCCAGGACGTTGTTATCAACCAGAAGCTGTTAATGAAAAGCTAGGCACGATTCTCTATGTTAGCCAAAAAGACTTATACGCTAATTTTGAATTGCTAACAGTCATTTCAAACTATGAAACATATTTTGATTCAATGAGTGAATTTCAATTATTAAATTCTCATGCAACTTCTTTTAAAGATGTAATTATAGAAGAGGATCTCTATATTCCCTATGATGATGGTAAAAAGAATATCTTTCGTAAATCTGGTAAATACATAGTCTCGAGGCTTATTAATCACAATGACCAATTAAGATACTGTATCTATTTCAACTAAAACCTAAATATTCTAGTTGTGACAACGTTCATAGGCCCTCATACGGGCCCCGATCGTTCCCCCATCTTCTCGTCGAAACTTTTCCCAGTAAGAGTTCTTATTTTGATAGAGAAGTCCATTTGACTTGTATATGCCCTCTTTTCCTTTAAGAAGCTCGGCCATAATATCAAAACTACAGCGAATATTATTTCTATGATCGAGAAGATCTGAAACGCGACAATTCTTACCACGCCACTTTCTATCTTCAACATCTTTTTCCATCTGGAGAAGTCCTACAAGGCCACTATGGTCCATCCACCTCTGCTCTCCACACTTAGACTCATCCCACGCCATAGATGCGATTACCCAAACCCAAAAGTGCTCTTTTTCAAACTCATTAAATGTTGCCCAATTCGGACATACTGATGTCATCGCCAAAAGATCATCGCGATAAAAAAGAGAATCGACGCCTTCATCTCTGAGTCTTTCGACAACAAATTCACCCCACTGCCCATAATCACCATTTTCGTCGATAAAACGATGACAACGTCCCTCTGTTCCACCATACATAAAGAGTTTATTCGTCATGGCAAAGGGCTCAAAATGAAGATCTTCGCTTGCAGAAATAGAATAGGAAATGAGAAAAAATAGAAGACAAATTTTAACCATTAATGAATCTTTGTTAGTTGAAAACAAAGATGTTGATACAGGAAAAGGTAATACTAGAAAAGAAAAAGGGCCTAAGTATGGCCCTTTTAATATATTGAAAAATATTATTTAGTATGAATTTACTTAGTCTCTCTAGGTACAATATCAGTAATCTTTTGCATATATCGCGCAAAGGAATCAAGGCTTACATTATGAACCATCATAAGATGTGATCCCTCCCTTGCTGCCTGAGCAAGACTCATAGTATTATCTTTTTTATAAAGATCATAATCTTCAAACATACATTCAAAAAAATCATGCATCGATCTTGTTGCAATTTCATCTAAGTATGTCGCGTGATGAGAAGAAGGAATATAACTATAGAGTCCCTTTTGTGGAACACAATGCTGGATTTGTTTTTTTACAATATCTAAAGGACTTAATTTAGCAAATGCAGAGAATGAACTTAAGAAGATAACCGCAAATAATAGATTCTTCATGTGAAACTCCTTTAAAAGATTTGGTTGGTCTTTGAAAATAGTTAGCACAGAAAGGAATTTTGCAAATAAGATTTAATGAGAGAGAGAAGAATTTACAATAAATAAGGTTAAGGCCATATGGATGACCTTACCTATAAGAGATCAGCTAATTATTCTTTAACAAAACCAGTACACTCCATATCGCCTTTCGTTTTCTTTGGTTGAGGCAGACCCCAGCCAATACCAGAAAGAAGAGCGACTTTAGACTTATACTTAAGTGTAGAAAGGTCATTATTCGCATTAACTGTAAGCTTCAATGAAACATCAAGAATACTTAGCTTCCCACCACAAGAGGCTTCAAGCTCATTCCCATTGATTTCAACTTGAGCGACAGGAAGACCGTCCTCATCACCACATAGACCTGGGCCGTTGTTAACTGCTAAGAAGTCAGAAGTGAATACAGTGTAGCTACTTGTATAGACTTCATTATCTTCTGGAGAAGTGTATTCTACGAAATGCTCACCATCGTTTGTTTCAAAAACCTCAACTCGACATCCTTCTCTAGAAACATACATTCCACTATTCACGGTTAGAGCTAATGATGAAAATGAGCTAAGAAAAGTAAAACATAAGATAATTTTCTTCATATTAAACATACTATTAAAGACTTGTTGTAGATGAACAATTCATTCTTACAGTTCTATCACCAAGAACTAGTTGTGATGGTGTTTTGTAATTATCACCAAATAATACTGTCAATTCATTTTCGTTCTCATAACCAGCGTCATAAGTTATAACCATTCCACCTTCAATTTTCTTATATGATGTTTCAATAAGTGAGCCAGCATCGACAATGATGACTTTCTTTTTATCAAAATAAGTAGAAGCATTAAAAATAAGGATTGGTTTGATGTCGTGATTGTAACTCATTACTGATCTTATACATTTGTATTGAAGATCACCGATGATATCACTTGAAAATGAAGAGACTGACATCATTAAAATACAGGCCGCCATAATTTTTTTCATACACTATCCTTTGTTTGTATTGATTACCAACAAGATGCACAAAATATTTCACAAAAAGAAGTGTAAATAGATTCTTTGTAAAAATTATCCATAATTTATTGTATTTAGACTCTGTCTAAACTTTATACAGAACTGAAAAGCTTTCAATTTAGCTCCAACTTCTCTATTTCTGGGATAAAAAGTAGATATAAATAAATTTATATGGAGAGAAGATGAAGATTCTTGGACTTTTAGTATTCTTAATTATGAGTAATAGCGCTTCAGCAATCATTATACGTGGTGAATCGAGAACACAGGTTCATGATCCGAAAGATGCTAGGGCCAAGAAGGTTGGCCTACTTAAAATGTGGAATAATAATGATTCCCAATTCTCAACATGTACAGCTTCGATTATTTCAAAAAAGCATATCGTAACGGCAGCTCACTGTATCATTAATCATAAAACAGGAAAACGTTATGATAATGCTGTTTACTTTCCACGACATATAGATGCATCGACAAGGTCTCCAAGTAGAATATTTATTCAAGAAGGTCATGTTTTAAAGACCTATACAAAAGAATTGAGAAAAATGCTTTTTAATCCGAATACTACTCTTCGTAATATCAACGATACAATGATTCAAAATGATATCGCAATTTTAAGGGCCTATAGTGACTTTGAACAAGATGATGTTGGGGCTTTATACGGTTGGTATGGAACGAAATCGGCTCCAGATAGTTTGAAGAACGAAGAGTTGTTAGATATTTCAATTTCTTCTTATCCGGGAGATAAGAAAGATGGAACTTTATGGCACGAAAATTGTTACCTCAAGGGTTTTTACAATAATGTTGGGCTAACAAATTGTGATGTTTATCCAGGAGCAAGTGGATCGGCCATTACCATAAAACCTGAAGGAAAGAAGTATCGCCAAGTCATCGGTGTTCTTTCGGCTGAGTCAAAAACAGAAAATAAAGTGGCACTATTCACTGAAGAGATCACCAATGAAATTCTTAATATTATAAGAGGCGAAGAGCACAGAAACATCCTCTTTGAAAAAGTTAATTTTAAAACAAAAAAATCATTTCATATCTATGTCCAAAACAAATGTCATGAAGATATTAAAGTTGCCATCCGTATTCAAAAAGAAGATGAAACATGGGCCACTTATGAAAGATATAATATTTCAAAGGATGAGAGATCGACCGAAATAGCTTCTTCGGTAAATTCAATTTACTATTACTATGCAAAGTCTCAATCAAGCTCAATGTGGTGGGGAGATAATGTAGACGGAGTTAGAAAAAAAGCTTTTGGTGAATATCGTGATTTTTATAGAAAACAGATTAGCCGCTCTAATGAAAATGTTAGATGGGGTGATCATTACAGACAAGTAAGCTGTGACTAAATAAACTATGAATTTTAACGATCACCTAGTCCTCGCACCTATTCGAGGAGTAACCAATTACGTATATCGCAATGCCTTGGAGCAAACATTCTCTGGGGCAGATAGCGCCATCGCACCTTATATTGTGACGAAGGCTACAAATGAATTAAATAAGCGCCAGCTGCACGATGTTCTTCCTGAGAAAAACCTTCTTTCTACAACGGCTCAAATTCTTACAAAAGAAGTTGATCAATTCCTATATGTTGCCAACATCTATAAAGAACTAGGAGTTAAAAAGGTTAATTTAAACATGGGCTGTCCCTATCCGATGGTTGCAAATCGAACAAAAGGATCTGGCCTTCTTCTTCATCCTAAGAAAGTAAAAAATCTTCTTACTGGCATCAAAGAAAAATGTCCAATCGAATTCACTGTTAAGATTCGCCTTGGGCGTGAAGATGTTTCTGAGATAAAAAAGATCATTCCCATGATCAATGATTTAGACATAAAAGACTTTACCATTCACGCTCGCTACGGAAAGCAGATCTATGTTGGTGGTGTTGATCTCGATGCTTTCGAACAATGCTTAACTCTCTTAAATCATCCCCCTTGCTATAACGGTGATATAAACTCAGTAGAAGATATTATGGCCTATAAATCAAGGTTTCCCATGGTTAAACGCTGGATGGTTGGACGTGCAGGACTTTCAAATCCTGCCCTCATGGCGCAGATAAAAGGTCAAAAATTTAACGAGCAAACTTATCTTTCAAAATTCATTCAAATGCACAAACTCATAAGCCAAGAATATCTCTCGATGGAAAATGCTAAATCAGACTATCTACAAAAAATGCGTGGCCATTGGTTATATTTTAAAGACATTTTTGTGAACGAACATAAGGTCTACAAGAAAATTAAAAAGGCCAAGTCAATTGACCACTACAATGATGCTGTTGAATGGATTTTTGAACAAGACATTAATCCAGATTTCATAGACTAGAAAAAGTTCAAATTTTCAAGGCCAATGCTCTAGCCAAAGAGCTCCTTTCTTTCTCATTTCTTCATTGCGCTCAGGGTGCTCTGGATAGTAAATTTTATCATTTACGGGTTCACATTCACCGACACAGAGATAGTATACATAATCAGTACTTCTATTAATCATTGTATGAGCTACACCAGATCCGGCCTTAAAATCAATTGCAGTAAAAGGCTTCGTAATATACTCAATCCCATTTAAACTTGTTAAAGGGCTCCCCTCTAAAACAAAGACAAACTCTTCTTCTACAGAGTGTGCATGAGGCCAAGATGTTCTCTTCCCTACAGGGATTTGTTCTAACCAAATAGCAACACTCGTCATATTAAATCTGCGACTCAGGCAAACGCCGTTTGAAAAAGTTTCCTTATCGTTTGGATACGAAAAAGAACTGTTTGGAATATTTTCAAAGGCATTAATAGTCTCTATGTTGTTATCAATGAAAGATGAATCAAATTCTCCGGGCCATCCATCATGGCCTCTAAGTTCTTGCTCTGGCATATCTTTCCACCACTTTTTTCCACACTCCTTCTCTAAACTTGGATCAAGGTGAAAATGATATTGATTCTCTGACTTTGTTCGATCTCCTGAGACGAAGATCTCACAAGGCTCACTATAATTATTGATAAAGCAATGACCAACACCTGTGCCAGCAGGAAAGCCGATACAGTCTCCTTTAGTCATTTTTTTTATTTTACCATTCAACCAAAGATCAATTTCTCCAGAGATAACAAAGACAAATTCTTCTTCAAGACTCTCCGCATGGGGCTCAGAAGTTCTATAACCTGAAGGGATTTTAAAATAATGGGCAGCGATTTTCTTTAAACCAAAATGTTTTGAAAAATTTGCATTCTCTCCTCCAACCTTTAAGGATTCATTGAACCATTGCTCTTGGATATCACTTGTGCTCACAAAGTGATTGCTTGGACTTGAATGAGAGTTCTCTTTAATATTCAAAATTCACCTCTATATACAGATTATGCTGTTAAATTTTACAAGAATCGAGTCCTATCTACAATTGTTCATAGTCAAAAATAAGAACCTCTTTTAGTTTTGTAAAATATTAAAAAGGAGAAAAAGTTATGATTTTTTTTTACAGCATTACTGCTACTAGGATCTATTAGCTCATTTTCAAATGTAACAATGCTGGCAGAAAACGGAGAGGTTTTTGAAATTGGTGGATCGAAGGCTTTCACACATGATCCACAATGCCAAAATTGTGCTTCAAAAAGTGTCAAAAAGAAATTAGCAAAGAAATCGGCGGCCAATGAGGCCAAAAGAGTTTGCGCACATGTAGGAGCTCATTCAGTCGATATTCTTGATTATGATTTAGATGTGAACTACAAAAGCGGATGGTTACTCAATATAGGGGCACCAAGATCATACTACGCGGTTGCTACGGCCAAGTGCCAATTTTAATCATAACAAGATAGAAAAACAAAGGAAAAGGCCAATGACCTTTGTTATACCAAAGGCTACAACAATGCTATTAGATTAGATTTTAACAATTGCAGAAATAGAATTTTTGGTGGGAAAAAAGTAAAAGTTAGGTTTTATTGCCAATAAGTATTAACGAGATTGAATTCCAATAAAAAGGGCCATTATACTGGCCCTTTTGAATTATTTATAACTTTTATTAAATTCACAAGTAGTATAATTCAAACGAGCACATGTTCTACCACCCGCACGCCTAACGGTTTGTATCTTTTTTCTAATCAAATATTTGTAGATATCATTTGTTTCTTCTGCATACAAAATATTCAAGTAGTCCACCATCGTCATTTTACGATAACGAGTATCTTCAATAATCCAATTTGGATCAAGGCCAGCATCTAATAATGCTTGGATGTCATCTTGGTGTCCTTTATACAGAACAAAATAAATATATGATCTGCCATAACATTGAATGCTCGTGCCATACTTGAATAGAAACTCTTTTGTATCATTACTCTCTAACTTTTGAGCGTATTTTTTGAGAAATCCAAGTGTTGTCTTGCCACTGCCAGTGTTTAAAGTAATTTCGCACAAAACTTTCGTTTCATCATAATCTAATATTGAACCATTCTGTGCACTTACATATTCTGACTCGGAAGCATAAGTGTGAGGAGAAAAAAGAGTTATTAAAGAAATTAGAACGAATAATATTTTCTTCATAAAAATCCTTATAAAAATCAGCTTATATATATGATAAAGTTAACTCAAAAAGCCGTTTCGCCCTCAAACCCCTGTAAGAACATGTACACTTTACATGTAAAATCTTTAGACAGATCTACAAAAACTAATAACATTCAACTTCTTTAGTCGTCTTTTTAAATGGCGAATAAAATGGACGTGTCCATTCTTTGTAGTGAATTGACTTAAGTGTTAGATCATCTTTCTTTATAATTTTTAGAGTATAACCGACAATATCACCGGCCTCGTCTAAAATTCCTTTTTCGGCGTTATACTTCATGCCTGAGATTGAAAAATCAGCAATCCAATCAGTAACATACTTGTCCTGGAAAACATCACCTAAGCTAATTGTATAAGTCGTTTTTCCTTTCTTATCCGAATATAGCCTATCATCAATAACTTTCTTAATGACGATATCCGCGCAAGCGGAGTCTCCAGAAAGAGACTGATTAAAGTCTTGATCTTCAAAGAAGTAATTTCCTCTATTAAAAATCGCATCGCTATATTCTGGATTAGTTAAGGCAAAAGTGTTCGAAGCTAAAATTAAAGATGCTAAAAGAAATAGGTATTTTTTCATAGATTTCCCCGTTGTAAGTACAAAGAAAACTACATTTTTTTTATCGATCAATCTATAATATTGAACTTTTTTTAGGTTAATACCTTTCTAAAAAAAAGAAGGATTGAAATTCACTAATACAAATATCTAAGTATCACTTCGTTTTGCTACCATAAGAAGAAAATCAGATATTTCTCTTCTAGATCTTAGTCGATGAAAGTTTATGTGAGAGTACTCTATAGACTTCAATCTATCTTCGTTTCTTTTCTTATGAGGCCTATAAGTTTTAAATAACCACCTTACAATAGAGTCCTTAGAGAACATTCTTGAAAAAGATTCTTTGTTACCAGTACCTTCCCAAATCTCTTTTCTAAATAAGGCCCTATTAAAAGATCGCGATAAGTTTTGATAAAAAGTAAGCCACAAAGGAAGATCTATCCAAATAACAGTGTCTGCTTTAGGCCAATGAATATGATTCGTTCTATTGTAATTGCCGTCAATTATCCAAGAACTATCTTTTGTTGCCTCATCAATCTTTTTAAAAAATTGATCGTCAGGTGTCATTTCCCAATTAGGAAGCCAAAATAGCTCATCAAGCTGAATATACTTAAGCCCTAGAATATTTGATAATTTCTTACTAAATGTAGACTTACCACTACCGGTAACGCCGATAACGATTATTCTTTTCATATCAAAATCCTTCTAACTTTAAACTAAGGAGCTCCACAGTATCCAGGAACAGCTTGTTCTAGTGAAATAATTCTATAATCAAAGAAGGCCATGTCACCTTCAACTTTCTTTACTTCTAAAGCAAAAATTGTTTCTTCCCAAAATGAACGAAGTTTTATGTAATAAACTTCTCCAAGCTTATAATTGTAAATCCCCTGCCAAGAGTCTAAGTGCTTGCTGTGAATCAACTTTGACTCTTTAAAATTTTGTAGCGTGGCTTCTTCAAGCTTTCCTTCGAACTTATAATAACCTCCGCCTAGGTTACTTGATAGTGCAATCGAGTCCTTTGATATACTGAAATCAGTTGTGCAAATGAGATCTTTTTCAAAAAAATCCGCATAAGGATAAAATCTCTCATCTAACTTAGTTGAGGCTGATTTAATTCCAAATGAGTCAGTCACAACTTGATGAACAAATGGGTCATCAAATTTATCTTTTTTAAAAATTTTCCACTTAATTTTCACCCAACGTCCTTCTTCAGGTTCTATATCAAGAACCTCAAAGGCACTCCACGTTACACCCAAACCGGTTAAATAGCTCATGACAAGGTATGTGTGTCCAAGTTTAACAGGGGCCTTATCATGGAATATAGAATTTGGGATAGGAAAGCTATTCAAACTAACTTCATTCAACGGTGTCTTTCCAAAATCAATAACGGCACCACGATCTGACCATGAGCCCGCAAAGGAAAATTTGGATCTTCTTTCGTCCCCCCCATCAAAAAGGAGATCCCAAGCGTTGTAAGTAATAAATTGATTATCTCTTGTTCCGTAGTGAAAATTAAAAGTTGCAGGAGCATAATCTCCGGCCCAAAGGACCCTATCGTAGAGCGTGACAATCCCCTCAGTTCTTTTCGCCTCAACATCAAGGGTATAGTGATTCATATAATCGATATAACTTTGTAACTGCTTTTGAGGGATAACAGCAAGTCTTTTGAACGTTAGAACGGCCTTATTATTTTCATCAAGAGAATCGACTCGCATCTTCACGAGTAGATCCTCTTCTGGCCAGCGAATAGTTCTTATAAGGTAGACATGACCTTCTTTAAGAGTAATTCTATCTAAACTCTCAATTGGCCCTTTAGCCGTGAATGTCTCGTAGAGGCGATCTAATTTAACTTTTGATTTAGGAAGAGCAAGATACTCTCCTTGAATATTAATTTTATCGTAATCAGAAAGATTCAAACCAAGATCAATAATTTTTCCCGTATCGTAGCCTGCAATTCCTAACTGGAATTCATCACTGTCCCAGCTATTTCCGTACTCACCTAAAACACCATTCATATAATCCGAACAACTATTCCCGCCACAATCGTTACTAAAAGAAATATTGTGCTGGCTTTCAACCCCACTTAACAAACGATGATAAAGAGTCACTGTAATATCATGTGAGTCAGTAATTTTCACTCCACGGTACTTAAAAAAGATCATCTCTAAAATAGCCTTTGTCATCTGAGAATCATTTTTATCTGAAATGGCCTCGATCTTTACGATCTCTTTTGTAGGGGAAATAACGTAAAGATCATGAATCAAATTATCATCAGATACATACTTAAGTCCGTTCATACCGTTGATATCAATCTTTTTATATTCTCTTGAATTGTTATCATTTAAGTATCTTAAAATTTCATCACGAGACGATACTTGATTTGAACCAAAGTTTGCTAATCTTGCAGTAATTCGACTTTTGCCTGGAGAAACGATTTCTAATACGCCACTTTCAATCCTAGTCTTCCAATCTTTAGGTAATTGAAGATTTAAATTTGCTCCTGGAATATTGGTCACTCTAAAATTACCAACATCAACTCCACCTTCGCCTTCACCTGCAAATGTGATCATACTGACGATAAGATTTAATATTAAAACGAGAGTTCTCATTAGTGTTTCTCCACAGAGGTTAAAGGGAATAACTGTACATTCATTTGATATACTTCTTTTCCCTTTAACTCATTGCTTGTTAATTCATTTATTTCTTTTCTAAATTTTCTAATTTTTTCTTTTAATATAGGGATATCTTCAACAGATATAGATATGGTCGCACCATTAAACTCACGTAAATCACCATCAACCGTATCAAGACACTCACTAGCGATTTCATTCATTTGCTTATGATAGTTATAAACAGCGATGCTTCTAGTATCTTCAGCACTGCTGAGGGCACCATTTGACTGAACATAACCCTTTTCTTTATCCTCTTTGATCAAATTCAATTCCAACATCAAAGAGAGCGCCTTCTTAATATTGGTCACAGAAACTTTATTGTTTAACTTCTTTATGATCCAGTGAATATCATCTTTAAAGTACTGAGTTCCAATAAGTACATAAATAGCCACAGTGAACCAATTTGATAAAAACTCGAATGAACTATCTTCTAAAGACGTTGATGTATTTTTCTTAGATCTCAGATCAATTAATTTTTTGAAATAATTGGAGCGGCTTTCATTATCCTGTGCTTGATTAAAATAAACTAGAGTTTCAAAGTAAGAAGCCGTTTGATTATCCAGCGATAGCCCCTTAACAAACTTCGGCAAGGTCTTTGGAGAGAGATTTCTCGATCCATCTGCAACCATTTTAAAGTGCGAGGGACTTGATAAACCAGCTTTCAAAGAAAAGGCCCTATGACTAAAGCTTGAGTTTCTACTTTTCTGATAAGCATAGCAGTCTGTTAGAAACTCTCGATAGTTTAGATATGTTTCAATATTCGGTTGATTCATGCGTACACTTTTAGCATCACAAAACTAAGCTAGCAAGGTATTGACGTAGCCTTGCGGGATACAAAATCAGACACTTATAGCTTTTCGTAAGATAATTAAGTATCAAATCGTACACTTTTGTGTTCACTTCAAGCTTTCAGCACATTGCTTTCCCAAGTTTTTAAAAGCATATTCATCCTAAGAAGCAATCACAGAAAGGAGTGTGAATGAAGGCCCTAATAAAAAGTTTTGCTGTAGTTATGATCGTTATCAATCTTATTAGCTGTAACCAAGCTGACATTGAAGACAACCAACAAGTAGAAGGTAATATTTCAAATTCAACAATCGATCTTAAAGATCAAATTGACTTGATTAATTATTCTGTTTCTATTGATGAGAGAGTTGATTCATATGAAGAGCACAAGACACTCAAAGAAAAGCTCACTCAATTAGAGAATAGCATTCTCGCTCCTGCCCAAGAAGACTTAGATGAGTATAGTGACATCCTTTCTAAAGGTGATGTCAAAATCGTTAGATTACTTGCGACTGGCAGCCTGACTCAAATCAACGGTGGGGGTAATTACTATTCATTTGCCCTTAAAACCCATGAATACGGTAATGGATCAGACATATCACTAAGAGGAAATCAATTCCAAATTGGCTTCGCTGGAGCAGATTATGGATTCTTTACAGATTTAGGAGACATAGACATAACAGAAGTAAATGCTTCAACTCCAGGAGTCGAGTATTCGTATAACTACATCACTCCAACAGCAGAAGTCCAAGTAAGAAGTGAGTACAGACGCTTTGAAAATGGAGCTCATCATAGAGGTCATAAATATGGTTCTCGTATTAACGTAAGAAATGGCCACACATACACAGTAAGATCCATCACATACAGTGACTATGATATTCTTGTCGCTTTTAAAGTTGTGAGAATCGATGAAAGTGATAATAGCATCATTTTACTTTGGAGAATGCTAAAGAAATACAAGACACCTAATCTTCAGTAATTTAATTTCTATGTTGGCCCTCGATCTTGGGGGCTCATTCTCGTTTAAGTCGAATGACTAAAATAACCGACCTCAAGAAACTATCCTAATTTGTTGCGTATTGAGAAAATCCTCTACTTCTTAAGACCAAAGAATAACTTCAGAACCTAAAAGAACATGCTTCGCCCAACTATGGACGAACTCTCTACTTAAGTAAGAAGGTGTTGGAATCTCATTGAAGATTTTTGATACTTTATCCTATAGAATCTTTTTGCTTATTCAACTAGATCCGTTAGTGCTTGCCTAACCTCCTCACTATGAGTTGAGAATACTCCATTTTTTAAAGGTAATTTCTGTTTTAATAACTCAAGGGCTTCACTATATCTAGCGTCTAAATTGAGTGAGAGTCTTTCCGCATTTTTAACAAATGGAATGAGAATGTCTTCAGGATTATCCATTAAACCAAAATTATGAGAAAAAGGATACTCCATAAGCCCAATGACAGAATCCAAAATGAGATCTTTTTCACACTCTGTAAGCGAATCTTTCATAAGTAGCTTTGGAAAATCAAAAATTAACGAAAGCGCGTAAGCACTAGCATTAGTGAGGCCTTCATTCTTATACCCACCGTTAATTAACCATTCTAAGAACTCTGGTTTTTTAAAACCTGTTAGTCGATCTAGGAGAAATGTCTTACTCCAACCACTGCTATCAACGATTAAAATATATAGAAGTTCATCCCAGTTCTGATAATAGCGATTAATGTAAGGAATTGAATAGAAGGTAAATTCACTATGCATTCCAAGCATGGCAACATACTTCCCAACCAATTCATTACCTCCAAATAAATATCCTAAAACCATTCCAAGTTTTACAACTTCACGATCACGTCCCTTCTCCATTAAGATACGGGCCAACACTGATATCTTTTCTCTTTTGATCTCATCGAAACTCTCATGACTTTCAAAATGCTCTATTAATTCCATATAGAAAGTGATCACACGCATTTTATCCATGGCCAATTCAATTTCAGATAAGATTTTCAAATTTGTAGAGTCTAAGTAATTGTGAATTAAAGACAAAATATTTTGATACTTCTCTTGATCATATTCAAAATTACTATGTTTAATGTGATGATCGAACCCACCATACATGAAAGAAATCTCACTTGTGCCAAGATTATATTTTTCAGAATCTATCAACTTCCGATTAGATAAATTGTCACTTCCACCTATTGCAAGGTCTGCAAGTAAAGAGATCTCAAGGCCTATTAATTTTTTAAACTTTAAAAAAATATTATTCAATACAATACGCATGCTCTTAACCTTTTAGTAGAAGTATTACAAAATCAGATGTAATGACTTTTTTGTTGAATTCTAATCCGTATAATCCTTTATACGCCAGAGCATATTAGTTAGGTCAAATTGCCAGGCAGCCATTCTGATAATATTGTTTCCAATCATAATTGGAGAGCCTTCAAAGCCTTTTTTCATATTTTCAGGAAAATCAAAAGAAATAATAGAAATATTTTTTAATGTCTTATCTCCGACAATGAGTTCGCATAGTTCGTATCGATAACTTTCTATCGATTCACCACTATGCCCATCAGTTCCATCGTCTCTTTTTAAAATCTTAAAGAGTTCTGGATGCTTTTTGACATAAGAGAGATCAACGATTGTTGCTGTTGCACCTGTATCTAGAATAGTATTAAACTCCACTTCGTTAAGTTTAGTTCTAACTGTTAAATGTCCTTTTTTCATTCTACCTAGTTTTTGAGAAGTAGACTCATCAAGTTCCTGTACATAGTTTAGTTTACTATTTCTGTAATCTAGCTCAAATGGGACATCACCAATTAAATCCAGCCCAAATATATTACTCCTGCATCTCTCGATACGATGATTATTTAAATTAGTATTTCCAATTTCAAAATTCTTTATCTCGATTAAATCGCATTTAACTTTGACACCAGATGCACCAATAGAAAAATGAGTTTGATCACTTTCAATAGCAGGATATTGACTAGACCAATCATCAGTCTTTATGGAAGACTTATAGGCCCCCGTATCGAGTAATAGCTTTCTTTCTACCCCGTCTAAAACGACTTTTAAAAATGGTAAATATTCACCAGGCTCAACTTCCTCTACTTCAATATTTAAAGAGTTATTTTTTATCACTTTATTTTCTCCACAGTAGCACTTGATTAGTGAGAACAATCCTACAAGATCTCATCTTCGATTATTGTAATAGTGCTCCAAATAGATATTCTCAAAAATGAAAACGATGATACTAATTCTTTCTTAACATCTATCTTAATAGAAAATCTAAGATCATCAAGTAACCCTACGATAATATCAATCGAAAACCTCTTAACATTCATCGAGCGAAGTCTTGAAAGATCAGACTTATGATTCCAGAACTAGCCGGTCTATCTTTAGCCTCTTTCAAATGCCTGAACTACCCGATGTATATTCCGACCTAAAAAAACACTAAAAAAACAACAAATGACGCTCCTAATGGGCTTCTTCACGTTTACGTCTCTGAACCTATAGGTTCAGTTATCTTCATTTTAATTCACGATATTTCACTTTAATTCATAGAAAAAATCGTGAGAAATCGTGAGTATTGTAATAATAACGTATATCTTGAAAGTGAAAGTATGAAAAAAGTAAAATGGAACGAAAAGCGAAGGCATTTGTTAAGTCCTTGGGTAGCGAAGTAAAGAAAGATATTGGTGTTTTATTACTTCTATTACAAAGAGGTAAAATATTAGGTGCCCCTCAATCTAAACCCTTCAAGCAGATTCATAAAAATGCTTATGAACTAAGGGTAAAAGATAACAAAGGTGCCTACAGAGTAATCTATGTCCTATGTGTTGAGGGACACAGGTCTTAATACCTCACGCATTCATCAAGAAAACTCAAAAAACACCACAAAAAGAAATTAAATTATCTATCTCTAGGTTAAAGGAGCTTTTAGATGAGAATTAGTAAAGATGCAAAACAGTTGGCTGATGACTTAGGCCTAAGTGATATTGATGCTTATATGATGGATTTAAAGGCCAAGCTTTACGATAAATGTGCTGAGCTTATCTCTGAAAGTGAACTTACTCATGAACAAATTGCAAAGATGGTAGGAACTTCTAGGGCCAGAATAAATAGAATTTCCAACATGGGTGAAAACTCTATTTCTATGGAGCTTCTTATTAAAATATCTACCCTACTCGCAAATAAAGCACCTCTTAAACTAGCTATTTAAGAGGAGAGGAACGACAATGGCCTCAAGTAAGAAAATTAAAACAGAACACTCTGGCGCTAAAAATGGTCGTGGCTACTGAGCTGCTCTTCCCACATTAGTTCATCACTATCAAGATAAGTAATGTTTTCACCTATTTCAATATTTTTTGATATTCCTCTACGAATTGCTCTCTGTAATTTATCATCTTGGTCGAGATACTCAACACTTCCTTCCTTGAAATATCCATTATCAACAAGAGCTAACATTCATTTTTCAAATTTCTTTTGTATCCCCTAAACTCCTCTCTACCAGCATGCAATGGAACAACATCTATAATTTCACCAATTCCTGCACAATTACAAATTATATTCTTTCCAATATATTCCGTATGATCTGACATTAAATCCCCTTAGTATAAATGAGCTTACAACCCCCATCCAAAAGGGGACGCAAGAAATAAACCTACAACTCTGATTTGAGGCTTATAGTATAATTTTTGAATGAAACTTTACGATTGGTTTGACAGGTTAAATGATTATAAGGGCTTGAGTGATTAAGTTCTTAGAATGCTGACTTTAATGCACTCTCTAAGCACTTCTTGTCAAAGTTTAAATGAAAGTCAAGAGAAACACCACTATTGATAGACTTCTTTAGGGTATTGGCTCCTTTAATAGGATTCGTATCATATTTAGCACCAACAGCGTAGCTTGCTTGCCTATTCGCCATTGTTAGCAAAATATCTTTTAGCCTTAATTGATGACCTTTTTGCTCAACACCTGACTGCGATTTTATTTCTACAGGTTCTTCTAAAACTTCTTCAAGCATGGCCCAGTCTTCTGACTTTAGATTTAAAAATGGCTTCTGCCTAAGCTCTTTCTTTTTACGCATTTTATCCCAACTGCTATAAAATACATTCACCCCACATGTTCCTCCAAAGATAATTTGGGCACCAGTAAATAGTTCCTGAGTTCTCTGTCTTTGCTCTAGCTCTATCGTATGATCTAATTCATTTGGCTTATTTCCAACAGCGGCATGATAACCAAGCCCAGCTAATATTGTACCCGTCCCCCAAAAACACGCCTTCGTACCAAGACCTGGCTCTTTGTGCTTTGCTCTAATTCTCTTTTGCTCTGATTTTAAATTCCTAAGTTCTAGCAGTAAATTTTCCTTATCAGTCTTGTTTAGATTTTTTAATTTTTCTTCAAAGTTTAAAGTAACGAAAGACTTAAAGTCATCAATAACTTTCAAGGCTCTTTCTTGTTCTTTAATATTAGTTGCTCCCTTATTTAGGAGAATATCGAGACCTATTCTCTGTTCATAAGAAAGTTTTTTTCTATATTCAGAAAAAATATTATTCATTTTATGAGAGGAGATAAAATCCTTCCATGCTTTTGAAATACCAGGATAACTATTTGGTTTATTTCCTTCTATTTTTTGAGCAATCTTTACTGATATTTTCTCTATTCTCTCCCGATCAAGATTTGGGACAAAAGAAAGTCGTGAAATACTCTTTTGAATTTCAGAGTTTTCTCTAAGGCTAGTACTTAAATCCATTAACAATTGAACATTCTTTCGATTCTTACTAAGATTTGCGATAGACTTAACATAGTTAGCAAAGTCTTTACCATGGACAATGAAATCGGCCATACAAAAATAAGCGATTCCAAGACCTGTTAACATATCTGCAGCATCCATGGTATCCGCCCATGCCTCATCTAATTTTTTTTCAATATAACTATTTCGTATCGAAAAGAATAAATCTCTTGTTCCTACATACGTTCCAATGGCAATAAGGCATGCTTGAGCACTTGGAGGAGTTATGTTCTTTAGGCGCATGTCATTTTTTATCGCCAAAAGATTTTGTTCAATACGACTAAGCGTTTCGGGATTGCTCCTCACCTCTGTTCTAAGTTGCTTAAGATACTTAATCATATCAAATTTATTTTGACTTAATTCTTCAATAAAAACTTGAGCAGATTTCTTATCACCCTCTTTTAACATTTTAACAAGGGCCTTAAATTCTTTTGGATCTTTAGATTCTGTAAGTTGAGTAAATAACTTGTGATCATTATTTTTGATTGAAGAATTCATAATTTTAAGTAGTTTCGCTTCACCACCTTTTAGGTCATTGATAACCGAGAGAATCTGATTACTCTTATTTTTTCCACCTATCATCTGCTCTTCACCATAGGAGTTCATCATCTTATTTTCAGTTCTCGATATAATATTTGTAGGAGTAGTTTTTTTAAGGTCTTTCACATTAGGACGTTCACCATTTTGAAACCTTTCATATGCATTTTCTAATGCATCTTCCATTATTTTATAATCTCTCTGATCCATCTCGAGTTTATCATTTAACTTACCCGTTGATTTTAGATAAAAGTACTGAGGAATTTTAGAAAAACAAGTTGCCGATATGGCTCCCGCACCTAAATAAACAAACTTATCCCTATTTCTTCTCAGCCAATCATCTTCATAATTATCGAAGATAGTTTTCTTTGGACCAATCGCAGCTAGGTGACCTTGGATTAACATAGTTCCACCAATTGCTCCAAAGCAAAATTTAGTCGATGTAGGGATATCAAATTCTTTGAGATGCTTTAAATTATTTTCTCTAAAAATCCTTAGCTCTTTTTTTAAGTCTTCATAACTCCCCTCTCCATTACGAACGAGATGCTTTACAAAGTCATCTTCCATACTTTTGTATAAATCTTGCCAACTTTTAAGAAATTTTACCTTGTTACTAGGTAGCTTTAAGCTAGGATTATCTTGTAAAGCTTTGAGAAGACCAAGATCTGCTTTAGTTAAAGAGCTTGCATATTTTTTAAACAGAGCCTCTATCCTCTTACTTGTCATAAATTTTTGAAATTTTTGTCCCACTGAATTTGATGGAAGCTTTATCGATTCTCTTTCAACATTTTCAAGCGCAAGCATAAGAACTTTTTGTTTTTCCTTCTCACTAAGAGCTTTTATACTAGCTTGCTTTTTTCGCTCCTTTACTCTTTTAGGATCTTGATTAAATTCCTTTACAATGCTTTTTAATGTCTTGATATTAGCTCGACTACGATTAAAATTTGATACATCCTGAATTAGCTCTTTATAATTATTCATCCTTGAAGCTATATCTAAAATGCATATCAATGGTGTTCCATACTCCATTAAGGTCGTTGCAATATTCATTTTGTACACAAATTCCTTGTCTTCTTGGCTACCTTGAGGGAAAAATGCGCGTGATGAGTATGCTAAATCTCTTGTGGAAAAATAAGACCCAAGAAATAAAAGACAATGGTTTGGTGTTATTCCAGTTAAACTTCCAGGTCTAAGCTTCGCCTTGATTTCGCTTAGTGATTGCTGTGCCCTTTTTTGAAAGTCAGGATTCCTTTCTGATGCATTAATGATTGCTTCAATAATTTTCTTATTCGTCGGAAGATTTCGATTAAACTCCTCTAAGCTTTTAGCAAGAAGTTCAGGCGATTCACCATTGTTTAAAAGTTTAATCAAATTATCGTATTTATATTCAGGATTAGAGGCCGCAAGTTCTTTGAAGCTATTACTATTAGCATCTAGTATTTCTTTTGCTAAGAATGCTGCTCTGTCCACCACCTCTTTTTCAGCAAAAGAGTACAGAGAGAAAGCAAAGAATGTAAATAACCAAATAGTTAGCTTTTTCATTGAGAGCACTCCCTCACTGATCGAAGAGCAATTTTAATCGGATCATCAAAATTATTACCTCCCCTTAATTTCAGTTCATCAAAGAAACGTCCTCTCGTCTCCTTCGTTGCATGCCCAATAATAGAAATAAACTTAGAAATATTCTCCGCTCCATAAAGCTTCATTAGAGTTTTAAACTCTTGAATTAACTCTTTATCACCTAAAATTATATTAATAGTGTCAGTCATCTTATTTAATACCATGACTTTTTCTTTAGCCGGAGAATTCAATGTGTCACTTTTGTAGCGAGCTCCTTTTAGGATACTGTAGAGTCCTGCAAGATCAAGCGCTGTAAACCCTAAGGTTAGAGCAAGAGTGAATTTAGCTTCATTAAATTCCTGTAAGGCATCTTTACTTTCGATTATAGAAGCTTTATCTCCAAGTCCAGAAAGAAAAGCTTGCTCAGTCACGGCCATTCTCAATTTCGCCTGAGCAAGCTCTTTAGCGTAGTAGGTTGATTCAACACTACCAACAACTGCACCTGTAACAGTAACTGCAGAGCCTATCGTTTTAAATAACGCAGTAGTTGCAAGTGTTCTCGCAACTAAAACTCCTCCAACAGCAACAAGTCCTGTCACCATCAGTGCTCCACCTACGATAATCCCTCCCCAAAAAAAGGTCTCATCCCAAAACTCATCAGATTCATCATTATCTTCAATATCAATAATCAGGTCACAAATACTTTGGGCATACTCAGGATGATTAGCAAGTAGCTGTCCAACGGCTGCTGGATTTGTCTTTATCAGTCTTTTAATATCTCTTTTACGTTTATCTATATCACCGATCATGCCAGAATCAAGACCATCTAAAGGATTATTAATCGTACTTTGATGGACAGGATCATTTGAGCGGTCTTGCTCATACTCTCTTTTACGCTCTAGCCTATTTAACTTTTGAGCCTGAAGCTTCATTTGTGCCAAAGCATCATTTAAACCATCAGCAATGTCCGCCTCTTTTACACTCGGGTGCTTTTCAAACCAATAAGTCGTTTTATTTTTATCATGATCAGAATTTTCAAATTCGTCTTGATTTTTTGCCTTAAGTGCTCCAACTTTCTTTTTCAAGGACTCACTCATTAAAAGTGTTCCAATCCCAGAAGTTACTTCTTCTACATAGGTATCTTGGTAGTTCTCATAAGCTTTATTGGCCCTGTCATCATAAACAGGATCACTACTATCGTAGAGAAAATTATTAAACCAGCCCTGATCTGTACGAGGCTTTATATCAACAATCTTTTCATTAATTTTATTAATTTTTTTATTTAACTCTTTTGCAGCATCAAGATGATTGAAAGCTTTTAAATCACTATGTTTTCTTAGCTCGTCATTGGCGATTCTAAGGTATTTTTCTCTCTCTTCATCAGTACAGACGTCTGCATGAACAGAACTTCGACAAAGAGAATTAACTGCTTCCTTTGGATCTAACTTATCATCGAAATTTCTCTGCATAAAAATATATGAGCGAACAATATTTCCAAAAGATTCTTGATGAAGATCTTTCTGTACATTATTTAATTCAATAGACTTGGCCAACCCTTGCATCTGCCTTGAAAAATCAGTAAGACTCTTAAACTTCGTTAAGTTCTCACGACAATCAATTTCAACAGGGTCTATACGCTGGGCAGAGTTTAAAATTCTTAAATAGAGATTTCGCCTAGAGTCTTTCTTCTCTTGGCACTCCATAAAGACACGCTGAATTTCTAAAAGATTTAAAACTTTATTCTGTTTCTCCAGAAGCAGTTGCCCCTTTGGGGTTTTCAACACGTCTCTATTTTCAGGATTTGAAATGAAGTCCTGCGCGACTTCGGCCAATAGGCGCTGCTCCAAGAAAGAATTTTCACTATACGTCGGCACATCATATAAATTCAATAGTTTGCTAATTGTCATAGCGTACGAATTCATTGAAAAAATCAAAATCAATATGAAGGTTAAAAACCTATAAACCGAAGTTTTGCTTCTAAATGCCATCCTTGACCTTTTCGGTCAGACTTCGCATTTTATTTAGACGTTATTCTCTTTTTATTTTGTATAAATGCCTAAAATTATGAAGCTTCTACTATACTTGAAACTTATATATTTAGAAAAAAGGGAGCGGAATGCTCCCTTTAAAGTTATTTAACCAAAGTATCAATGGCCTTAATCAACTCAGGGGAATCAGGGGTTTACTGTGCTTACGTTGCAAACAAAAAAAGACGCCACATGAAGTAACGCCTATTTAAAATTAAATTTATTATCTTCTTTTTCTTTCAATCCCAGCAAACTTAACTTTAGTTTCAACTAGGAAGCAGTCACTATAATTTCTTTCTTTATTATCAAAGTCTTTTACACTGTACTTTTTAAGATGCTTTTTAACAGTCCTTTCACCACTTAGTAAGATTCTTCCATGGCCAAAAGTTCCTTCACCCGAGTTCGTCATATCAGTTTCACCAACCTTAAAGTTAATTCTATAACCAAGGTCACTATTTCCCCATCTATGAAGATCCATTCCTAAAAACATTGGGATTGGTTCTTTAGGGCTACCATTACTACTTGTAGATGACGACATAGACCCATCTCTCCATTTAGCTGTGTACTTCCCTTTATCTCTACCATTCTCTCTCTGTCTTAATTCTTGAATGTCATAATGATTTTCACCACTAGAGTTAATCCATACCTCACTCTTTACAGGCTCTCTATAACCAGTATCTACTTGATAAGTCCACCTTCCCTCATGCATTACAGAATATGCATCTTTATCTAAGAATGACCTATTTCCATTACCTAAAATTAGAGTAGATTCAGTTTTATCATTGTGAAATAGTTTTGAGTGAACAAGACCTACACCTTTACAATATGTCGATTCTTTTCTTCCTGTTGCAAACTTAATGGCCTTCTCTAAGTCATCACTAGCTTTCATTCCATTGTACTCAAGGTAAGACTTATAAATATCTTCAAACAAAGGGTGATCGTTAGATACCTCACTGAGAACATCTTCAAGAATAACTTTAGCTTTCTCAGTGTTTTGCTCAACTTTATGAGCATCCATAGCATCCTGGTAACGGTGTGCAACATCAAGTCCGTTAGCAAACACGTTCATCGTTAGGGCCGTTAATGTAAATGTAATCATCTTTTTCATTCTAATCTCCTCGATAAGTGATTTATTGTTAAAACCATTATCGAATGTCTCTATCCCCACAATTTCACGGTCATGTCATGGTTTTGTCATGAACCGATAGCCAAGGCCCCTAACTGTTACTAAATGCTCTTTCTCAATCTTTTTTCTAAGACCCAATATAAAATTATCTACTGTTCGATCAGTTCCATCATAAGAACTTCCCCAAACCGCAGAAATAATCTGTTCTCTATTAACAACTTGACCATCTCGTTTTAAAAGAAACTCTATTAGCTTTATCTCTTTTCCTGAGAGTTCAATCGCTGAATCTGACTTTCTCAAAATAGATGTTTTGAGACTGTAATTAAACTCTCCAAATACAACTTCTTCTTTAATTGAAGAACCCAATTTGCGATGAACTCTTGCAAGTAATTCTTCAAGAGCAAAAGGTTTTTCCATATAGTCATCTGCACCTAATTTAAGGCCACGGACTTTATCTTGAGTTTCAACTCTTGCTGAAAGAACAATTATTGGAATCTCATTTCCTTCACCTCTTAATTCTGAAATGACTTCAAAACCATTCATGAAAGGCATCATAATGTCTAAAATTATTAAATCAGGTGCGACAGTCCCAGCAAGATAAACTCCATCCTCACCATCAAATGCCTGCTCAACGATAAAGGATTCAGCTTCTAATGCCTTTTTAAGACCTAATTGAATGTTCTCATCATCTTCAATAACAAGTATTTTATGACTCATTTTTAATCCTTAATTCAAAGAGAGCATGTTCCTTTCCTGGATTCTTTAGCTCAATCTCACCATTCATTTGAGTCACTAAATTCTTTACTATAGATAGACCAATTCCAAGGCCATCGGGAGATGTGTTCTTAGCTGATTTTGCACGATAGAACTCTTCAAAGATTTTTCCACTATCTTGCAAGTCAATTCCTGGGCCCTCATCTTGAACTTGAAATACTAAACTATTATCAATCAACTCCATTTTCAAAGTTCCACGTTTCCCATATCTAATGGCATTTTTAAGTAAGTTTCTAAGAACAACTCTTAATCTACCCTTATCAATATTTACTGATTCTTGGATAGAATTAGTTATAACAATCTTATTTTTAAACTCAGAATCTATTTCATCTAAGAAATCCTGAAACTCAGATTGACTTAATCTAATAAGATTTAAAGATTTATCTCCCTTATTTATCAGGACAATATCCTCAAAGAAGTCATTCAGTCTCTTCGATGACTTCATTAGTGCTGTAATTAACTCTTCATCATGACCATGTTTTAAAAGTAATTCAGAATTAAGTCTTATTCCTGTTATTGGCGTTTTAACTTCATGAACAAGCTGGTTTAGGAAACTAACCTTTTTAAGAACCTCTAAGCGTTTATTTTTAAGTTCCAACAAATAAAGGCCAACAGCTAAAAAGAGTAAGATAAAACCAAGCCCCATCAGAGTCTTTTCTCTAACAGAATTGAACTTAAAAGGATTAAATCCTTGTTTGATTTGAATATTGAAAGGATTTGCGGATAACTCTATTTCTGTAACATTGGCTTCACTTCTAAAAGCTGGAAACAATATCTTTGTTAAATAGTTTAGCGACGGAACTGATAATGAAACAACTCCATCCTTATCAGCTTTCATCAAAACACGATCAAAAGTATAGCGATTTTCTATATTACTAAAGTCTGTCTTATTTTTTAGTTGTTCAAAAATGAGTGAAACCGACTCCTTAATACTTTGATCAACGAGTGTCTTTTCATAAAGACTAAGTTTTTTAAATTGATAGGAACTATCATTAGAGTGCAACCTCTTAACGGCCAGTGCCTTATCCCAGCTATCATTCTTTGTGAGTTGGGACTCAAGAAACTTCTTTTGATCAATTTTAGTTAATGAACTGAACTGTTTCCAGTCACTTTCACTTTTTGATTTAGTAGGAAAAAAGGCCTTATCAACCAGTTTCCCATTTCGATCAACCTTAACTGTAATGACATTAGAGTCTGAATCGACCTTATAATTTTGTACGAGGTAATCTTGCCAGCTTTTAGTCCACCCCTTAACTAGATTATCTTTTTGCTGATTTATATATAACTGGTACATCTCTTTTTCGTAAGACTCTCTAAGAGTGAACGAAAAAATCACTAGAACCAGTCCTAAAATAAATGTGATAAGCGATATTTTTTGATTCATTAATATTTTTTTATCCAATTCATGTCATGGGAATATCATGAGATGAAATAATGCAGTAAATCTCTATACTTTTAAGAACTTATCACACTGTGCACAATGTTTAAATGAGAAAAAGGCCCTAATAGATAGGGCCCAATTATTATCTTTGGTATGGATCTTCAATGAGGCCTAGAAAGACGAGTTTTGAAATAATAGCCTTTTCTGTACGCTGAAAATCGTCGGCAATCTCTTTAAATGACTTTCTATCATTAAAGCTATCTCTAATGCCCGAACTACCCGAGTTCAAAACCATTTCCAACCACTTACTCATCTCAATTAGTAAAATATCGCCCCAAAAGAACTATTAACTAATTAAAATCGTAATTTTTGATATGATCAGTGACGAATTTTCGACGAGGGAGAAAAATGAAAACAAATTTTAAAGGCAATAAAACACAAGAGTATAAAACGATTATAAATGAAGCGAATAAAGAATTGATTAAAGAGAGGACGAAAAGGCTTTTCTTAGCAGAAATTCTTACGTTATAAAAAACTAAACTGCCAAAAAGAGTTAGAAAAGCAAGCTTCAAAGTGCATCAAACAATACTCCAAGTTTCTAGATATCGTGACTCTATGCCAGCTATCAGGACTTAACATAAAAAAGTACTACTTATTAACAAATCAAGTAAGCATCTCCAGAACACATGCAAATCAATTAACGATCAAAGAACAAAAGACCATAATTTCACTAGCAAAAAGAAAGAATCTGAAGCATTTATCTATTAAACGTCTACAACTTTACGCTTATAGAAAAGGTCATATTTACTGTAATTATCATACATGGAGAAAGTATATAAAACTTATAATCTTAGAGATAAGTCTATAAAGAAAAAGAAATATAATAAAATCAAACGACCAATAACATCTTCTTCAAATCAGGTATGGCATCCAGATAGTTTACTTCAGAGTCTTTAAATAGTACTCCTTTAAAAAAGGAACCACTTCAAGTACGGCTTGTTCTGCAGGTGAATTTGTATTTATTAAAAACGCGAACTTCTTATCTAACCCAACTATTGCATAAGCGTAGTTAAGTGTATTTGAACCAGCATGCGCAAGTAATGTCCCTGACCAGTCTCTAGTAACTTTTCCCCATGCTCCAAAAGTATAGCCATCTAAATTAGTCTCACTTATGTAATCTTTAGTTTTTTTACTAAGGTAATCATTGTTATTTCCTACACCTAGTACAAACTTTATAAAGATCGACCAATCTCTTTGACTACAACTAATTCCTCCTGCAGGACTCATCGCAGGTGGATTATCTGAACTTATTAATTTTGGGTCTTGCGGTATATAACGATCGTTATCTAATCGATGTGCCCATGGTTGAGCAGAACCATCACTTCTCCCTGCTGGTCCAAATGAGCAAGACTTCATCTTTAAAGGTTTAAAGAGCTTATTAGTTATTACTTCTTCAAATGGCTTAGACTCAATCTGTTCAATAACTTGACCTAGTAACATATACCCTAAGTTACTATACTCATATACTGAACCACTTTTACCTACTCGTTTTGCAGTATTTAAAAAGTTAATAGCAATATCTCTTCCTTGGGAGGCAGTTATATCAAATGAGAACATATCTCCCCAAGGCTTTCCTTCAACATTACCAACGATTCCTCCAGTATGAGATAAAAGATGCTTAATCTTAATATCTTCAAATTTCTTTGAATCAAGAGATTTGATGTATTTTGTAACAGAATCTTCTAAGCTTAGCTTTCCTTCATCATGTAATTTCAAAACCAATGTAGCAGTAAATGCTTTACCACATGATCCTAAATGAAATGAATCCGTTTCTTTAATTTTATCATCCTCTCCACTTTTTCTAACTCCAAAGTTAGAATGAATGAGAATTTCATCTTGTGATAAAATCATAACTGACATAGATGGTATTTTATATTTTTTTACAATCTCTATAACTTTTTTATCAATATCGGCCATAACAGTACTTCCATATAGTAGTAAGAATAAGAGAGATAACTTCATGATGCTTCCTTCCTCTCAACATCAATCTTAGTAGAAAACCCAAGGTCATCAAGAAGCCCTACAATCTTATCAATCGTAAACCTCTTAACACTCATCGAGCGAAGTCTTGAAAGATCAGACTTATGAAGACCAGTAAGAGAAATAATCTCTTCAGATGACATAGAAGAAGTAGCCTTTAAAAAAGCTGAAACAAGTTTAAGTTTAAGAAGCTCCTTCTCATCTTTAACTTCTTTAGACTCTTGTAGTTTATCAATGTCTACTTCATAAGGGTTCATACTTACCTCACTCAATGGAGTGTTATTACTCCAATTGATTCTGGTCTATCACTACATATACAAAAAACCAGTTTATAATTCTTTTCTTCAAATGCTCCACTTCTAACAAAGTAAGAGCATATTTCTTCTCCAAATGCTTTTTCATCACTGGCCTCTAGTCTAAGACCGTTTAACAAATGTGAAACAATCTCAGCAACATCTTCACAAGAGTAAGAAGACCTACCATCTTTATTTACATGAGCTAAATCAATCTCTAACTTTGTATAGTTTAGAAAATTAAACTCAATATTAACTTCAACAGCTTCTAAACCACTAGGCCTTTCAATCAAACCTAACCTTCATGTAATTAACAGTATATCACAGTTGGCAAATTTACCAACCACCCCTATAAAAGTAACAATACCTGAACTACCCGATCTACAGCGACGGTATTTTTAAACACTACAATTTCATCTGCCCGAACTACCCGAGGCTTATAGCACCTACTAACGTACTTCTTCAAATTTAACAGGTTACTAGTAATAAAGGCGCCTCTTGGTCTCCCAGAACTACCCGATCTATCTTTAACCTATAATTAAACTTTAACAAAATCATGAACTTGTCGATCGACAAAGGCTTTCAGCGTTTTTCTTCTTTCATTCTATTTCATGTTAGTTCATTGTTTTTCAGGATGTTTCACAAATTCGGTGTAACAGGGCACCGAGACTACAGCTCAATTTCGGTGTAACTTAAAGTTGAATTACTTGAGTTCAATTCAAATAACGAAGGTGACTTCATATTCTTAAACCATTCATAACCAATAGTTTTATCAATCGTACTCAAAAATAATGATATAGGATTTGAGTGCGATACAAGAAGTATTCTTTTGCCAGAGTGCTGTTTATCCAACTTAGAAAAAAGAGAAGAAACTCTATCTATACATTCCTGTGCTGTCTCAGCACCATACTCAGTATAATTAAAGTCCAACCAACTTTGCTTAAAAAACTCCCAGGTCTTTTCTCTTGGAAGATTTTTTATTATACGCCCACACAGTTCATCAGCTACGATAGGATCTACTCCACGTTCTTTTGCATATGGCCCTACTGTCTGCTTGGCCCTCGCAAACGGGCTACAGTATATCATATCAATATCTAAATCTATTAATTGAGAAGAGGTTGCCCTTGCCTGAGAGTGACCTAAGGAAGACAATGGATGTTCACTAAAATGAATATCTTGACTTCTATCGGTATCTGCATGTCTTAAAAAGTAATATATATTATTCAAATTCACTTAAGGACAAACTTTTCTATTGTGGAAATAATATTTTTAAGTTCATCTAGAGATTTATTAAGATCAGAATCAATATCTAATCCATGGTCTGCTCCATTGATTACTAATGTCTCTAATTTTTCTTTAGAAAACTGCTCGACTCTACTTCTCTCATAAAACGGATCGGCATCTCCTATAACACATAATGATTTATGAGAATTTTCGAGCATAGAATGAAAAACAAAATCATCTTTTAAGGCTGGTGTTAACCATATTACTTTATCAAAGTTTGTTAAATCTCCACTTCCAATGATTCTTGTCCCAATACTTTTAGATAAGATAATCTTTTCCTCAGGTAAATCTAACTCTATTAGATTACTATACAGAAATTGGAAAAACTCTCTATAAGTCTCGACTAAGTTATCTTTTAATCGCTCTCGTCTAAAGTCATACTCCAGGTTTAGTATTTCATACCCAGCATTATATAAAGCCCCACTTGGATAATATAAACAAGGTCCCATATGAGAATACCCCGCTCCGGGAAAGATAATAACTATTCCCTTTGGTTCTTCTTGTCTAAAATGAGAAACATTTACTTTAAACTTCTCACTCTTAAATGTTAACTGATCTATTTTCATTTTGATTCCTGTAGTATTTCAAATACAAAGATACACGACTTGAAACAGTTCTGGTATAGTATAGATAATTATCAATAAATACAAGGAGATACACAATCCCTGAGCTACCGGAAGTTGAAACCATCAAGTCCCAACTAAACAAAGTCCTCCCGATGAAAGTGAAAGAAGTTCATTTCTCAAATGTCTCCGACTCAATCGTTAAAGACAAAGATTTTTCAGCGAAGGGAAAAGAACTTTTAAAAGTAGAAAGAAAAGGAAAGGTTTTGCGTTTCTTTTTTGAGGATGAGTTGCGTGTGATTTCAGGACTTGGCATGAGTGGGTCGTGGCGTATTTCTAAAGAGTGGATTGATGTGAAACATACGCATGTTCAACTTGTAGGTGAAAATGCGGATGGGCCTCTTTATCTTGGCTATGTTGATCCGAGACGATTTGGGAATATGCATTTTTTGACTGAAGAGCATGAGGCGAATTGGCTAGAGCGGCTTGGGCCGGATGTATCGAGTTTGGAATTTACACTTGAGTATCTTTTGAAGCTTAAAAAAGAAAGGCCTATGAAAGTGATTAAGCCTTTTCTTTTGGAGCAGAATTTCTTTTCAGGTGTAGGTAATTATATGGCCTCGGAAATTTGTGCGCGCGCGGGCATTAGACCTACGAGAAAAATGAAAACGCTTACGAAAAATGATCTTAGTAATCTTTTGCAGGCGACGAAGATGGTTCTTGATGATTCTATTGAAACTGGTGGAACGACTTTTTCTGGGGGCTATGCCGATGCTTATGGAGAGAAAGGTCGAGGAGTGACAAACCTAGTTGTGTTCTATCAAAAGATTTGCGGGCTATGCCATAAAAGTGAAGTGAAGAAAATTACGCTGGCAGGTCGTGGAACTTATTATTGTCCAACTTGCCAGCGCTAGAAGTAAAAAAATGCTACCCAGACTTCTTTTTCCAGTCAGGTGGAAGTTGTTTCCAGATTTTCAATTTGTTATGAGTTTTAAAGTGAATATTACGGTTACAGTTACTTTGGATAAGATCTATTACACTCGGTTGTATAGTTACAGTATTTGTATTCGGCAATGATTCTCCAGATATTTTAAAAAGTTCTCTCTTATATGCATCTCTATATGGAGCATAAACACCAGAACTCCCCATCTTATTATTATTGCAAATTACACAATAACAGTATAACTCTCTTAATGCAGATTCAGCTAAATGTGTATAAGTTGTACTGTCATAGTTTTGAGCAGGTACGAATAGTGTTTGTATTCGTCCCTTTAATTCACTTTTCAAAGTCGTTGATAAAAAATCTGAGCATGTTAAAACTGAAAAATTTTGCCACTTCGAAGAACGAAACAAGAACTGATTTGTTCCTTCAACATAATTTAGTTCTAAACGTCTTATTTCTAAAGCTTCGTCAGTAGCAGGGTACCGCTTAGTCTGAATAAAACAATGATAGGTACTTCCATCAATATTTTTAGACTTAGTTGGAATAGAGATAATTGTTTGATTATAAGCATTCCCACTTTTCACAAGCCTATATTCTAATCCTGCGATTAATATTTTATTAAAAGAAGCAACGTAAGATAAATATTTATGAAGATATTTCCTTGGTAAAGTAAGCTCAGGTATAATTATAATATCCGTATTATCTTTTATAGCGGAAGAAATACTATTCAATATTTTTGTATTAATTCTTTCTCTACTTAATGAGTTAAACTGCATACTATGAATATCATTTTTCCAATCTATACCGATCCTACAAATTGACAGTTTAATATCTTTATTCAAGTTTTTAAAATAAGCCTTATTATAGTTTTTTAAAATATAGTCTAAATCAATAATCTCTAAACCGTTTCTCTTTTCTCTAAAATAACTTAACTCCTCAATTTTAACTGCAAGTATTTCTAATAAGCTTTCTACATAGCTCTTATCGTGTAGTTCATTAGTCTTACTAAAAAATAACTTGCGAATAAACGTATGAATGAGATCGAAATTACCATTGACCAGCCTTGCTTCAACGGGCCAATTAATCAGAGACTTTTTCTCTAAATTTCGTAGCCAAAAACTTAGTACAGCGGAGCGTTCATCATTATCTGCGACGAGATAAAATAATGCGAGAATCATTAAATTCAGGATCTTCTCATCGCTTGACCCCGATTTATTGAAATAATTAATATCACCATTAATCAATTCACCTAATTCTGTCTGAAACTCTAATATTCCATATTTCTTTATTTCGCCTTTCTTGAGTTCAAGTATTTTCGTAAGAGTCTCATACAGTCTAGTTTCAGATAACATCCCAAATAAAGAAGTCATTTCTTTACTATAAAGTTCATTAATATAAAGATACAATGTTTCCTCTATAACTCTTCGGATCTTCTCTTTGAATTTTGGCCTATCACTACTATGTTTAAACATATTTTCGAACAATAACTCTACGAAGCACCTTATTTTGCCGGTTCTACGGAACATATAGCCTAACGACGCAACATGATATTCATTCGAATCACTGCCAATATTCGGCAAGGTTAAACATGATGATAAATAGAATTGTTTTGAGAAATGGTCGTCATAAAATCTCAAATCTGATTTGAAACCTCTAACAATAGAAATAAGCTTTAGTTCTGACTCAAAGACATCAAAAACAAAGTTTTTTCTTCCTCCGTGCTTTTTAAAAAACTCATTTCTTACCTTATAGTATATTTTCAAAGCACTGAAAAATGATTCTTCATCAAGATACTCGTAATAAAACAAATCAAAAATCTTTTTTAAAAATTTCAAAACCACATCTGTGGTCATATCACTTTCAATTACTTTTTCAGTAATCGGCATAAAAACACTTTCAAACTTTTTTCCGTCAAAAGTTTTGCTTACAGCATCATTTTTAATTACCTCAGAAGCAACCATTGTTATATAAGAAATATATTTTAACCCACCATTACTAAGCTTAAAAATCAAAATATTAATATATTTACTTAAGAAATCATCTATACCTATGGTTCCTTCACTAATAAGATCTTTAATCTGCTTTAAGTTCTGTACAAAAACAACATTTGTATTAAGTGCTAAATCATTATCAATAGGAGAAATTAGAGAGCCAATGTGCCCCCAATCGGCTTCACCATCAACATAAGTCCCAGTATCAAATTTCATAAAGTTCGTATTAGCTAGCTTAGAAAAATCACTAGTTATTACAAAACTTTTAACTTTATCAGTATTAGGCTTGTGACAAGTCACAGATGGAAAAAAAAGTTTTGTAACAAAAACTTCCTCAACAATTGAAGTCAACCTATCTGTTATACTCTCTATACTAGTTTCTTTAGAATATTTTTTAAATTCAATAATAAATATCAAATCATCTGCAAAAGAGATTAGCTCAACATTTTGAACTTGGTTCATTACCTCATCATTTTTAATTGATGAGGTGATTTTTATCTGAAATTCCTGATAAAATTTTATTAATATGATATTAGAAATAATTCCACTGTATATCCAGCCAATTGGCAATGAATCAAAATGAAAAAGGTCTTTAATCTTTTCTAATGACTCACGAATTTTTTGAGACCTTTGTCCTTCATAAAAATGACTAAAAAATGAAATAATTTGATCAATTTTCAAACAATGATAGAACTTAACTAAATCTGTTTGAAAAAATATTCCATCTTTTTTACTTTCTGCGACTCGTTTTATTTCATTAAGAACTTTGAAAGAGAAACAGTTATATTCAAATTTATAATTTAGTTTGATTGAACTATTCTTGTACCTCTCACGATCAATTAACCGCTCAGTTTTATCTATTGATATTTTTTTTTCTTCATCTATCTTTGAGAGATATGTGTTCTTATTCAATTTATTACCAAATACATTTCGATCTAAAGAGTTTTTATATTTGTAAAGCTCAAATTCTTCTTCTTCAATATTACCCGTATCATGAATTTGTAAGAAGCTATCATCTGAAAAATTATAACTCGTTAAATCGTTTTCAGATTTTAGGATTAGCAATGCTTCTTTATACACATCGACTAAAGTTTCTAACTGAAACTTTAAGCTTGGATATTCATAATAATATTTAATATCACCATCAACTTTTCTTACCGATTTATAGCTGGAATTATAAAACTCAGAATCTAAACTTTTTAATAACTCTTCATAATTATTCTTTGAACAGATCTTCTTTTTTAAATCAGCTGTTATAACGTGAGTATTGAAATTTCTGAAGATTGGATCTTGCTGAAAAAAACGTCTAATATTGTTAAATAACCATAGGTCAAATCCAGTATTTAACTTCATTATCACTCCTGTATAGATACTTTTTCTTATCGTCACAAACAGGCTTAACTAGAATCAATTTTTCTTAACAGAGAAAAATCACTTTATTATTAGTTAGATTCAACAACTCTAGCTATCTTAGCTTTTGAATTTGATCGATATTGTTTTGCTTTATAAGAAAGGTCGAGGAGTGACAAACCTAGTTGTCTTCTATCAAAAAACTTGCGGGCTATGCCATAAAAGTGAAGTGAAGAAAATTACGCTGGCAGGTCGTGGAACTTATTATTGTCCAAGTTGCCAGCGTTGAGATTTAAATTAGTAACAAACAGCAGGAAGTGTAACTTTAGCTTTTGGATTTACTTCGAGCTTTTGCTTAATAAGTGAGAGTTGTGAAATAGGAACTCTCTCAGATGCTGTTCCACTTCCATCGATAAAAGTCATCACCATATCTTCTCCCTCTCCTGTCCAGTAAAGAACTCCTGATGCAGGAATTTCAGTGAATTCAATTGTAAGTAGATCGCGAAGCTTTGGGTAATACTCAAGAGCACCACTCATGGCAATGGCAAGGCCCATATTTGATTTATCGAGTTCTAGCTTTTGTGACTTACAAAAGTTCATCGCCTCTTTTTCTGTTTCAAAAGTTTCTTTTGAGACGAGAATTTTTTTAGAATCCCCTACCGTTAATTCAATGGACTGATCTGTCGTATTTAGAATCGTTGCATAAGTACTTTTCATTCCCTGTGCATCGTATTCAGTAGATGCGAAGGCACTAAAAGATTGTGCGGCCATTAGGGCCATAAAGAAAAATGTCTTCATGTCTTACCTCTTTATTTGAAGTTATTTTCTTCATCATAATAAAAGACAAAAAAGAGGGAGAAAGAAAGATCATTTAGAGAACTCTTTATATGTTCAAAGTTTAAACACTACTTAAGAATTCTCTAAAAAGGCAATAAGAACTGAATACCAAGGGGTCTCTCACTTAAAGAAAGCTTCTCTCCATTCATCGAATTAGCGACGCTAAAAGGACCAATGAGAATTTGGTCATACCAAGCGTGAGTAAAGATATTCTTTCCAAGCTTGTAGTCATTGCTTGCGTATTGCCAGCAAAAGATCATACCGAAAATAAAACGCGCGAGATTCTCCTCTCTAGTTGCTCCAACGTGAGCAAATGAAAAAAGAGCTGAACTAACTATCGCCCCACCCCATGGACTTAGATACTCGGAAAAAGCGGGAAAGAGAAAACCGCGAAAGAAGGCCTCTTCTCCCATACCGACGGCGGCGAACGTTAAAGTTGATTTCCAGCCATCAGTTAAAAGCCAGCGATGGAGCTGCTCTTGATCGTTGTCACGTTTTGCATCATCAATGGCACGCTCTCTTGCTCCATTTCGATTCATGGCCGCAAGGGTGAGAAAAGAAATGGCAAAGGGATCGACGATATTGGTTGGAACAAAACTTTGTCCGTAGTGACTGAAGATGGTCTCCTGCTCACTAGGCTTTCCCCCAGCGTCGCGCCAGGCATCGTACATATTATAAAAATAAATATTGAGACCGACTGTTTTAAGCTTTGGATCTTTTGCATAGGACATGAGTCCAAAACTTGCTGTGAAATAGAGAAAGGACTCGAGGTAGTCTCCGTTTAAGGCCTGACCACCGCCTGGAAGAAGACTCGCAAAGCCACGACTCATCTGGGCCTTTGAATGAAAGGTGAAACTTAATAAAATAGTGAGAGTAAAGATTTTGATATGCTTCATTTCCATCCTAGAAATAAGAGGCCTAGTTCAATACCATTTTATTTATTTACATAAAACTTGCAAGAAGTTCTCTTTTCTCATTTAACGCACCTAGAATTTCCATAACTTTGTCTTGAGTTAACTCTGTTCTTTGGACAATTTTATTGAGATCGAGATTTCCTCTTAAAATGATTTGCTCAAGAACTAACACCGCAGAAGTTACATCTTCATAATTGAGCTCTCTTGCTATTTCAAAAAGCCCCTCTGTCGCTTCATCACTTGATAGCATTAGCTCAGGGTTTGATGATTCATCAATGACAATAAGTTCATCGGTTTTCATATCAGTCATACTCTTTGGATTATCTACCGAGTAGGCCGCGACTCCAGCATTCTTTCTTAAAGCATCCATCGCCCAGATTCGATGAATCTCACTAATCTCAAAGTTAAATTCATCCAGCTTTGAATACAAAATAAAGCGAGTGACTTTCCCTCTTCCCACATAAGTTCCAAGAATCTTCGTCATCAATTCTCTTAAGTGGTTAAAATTATCTTTTGGCTGATTGAGATCATAAGACCAGTCATCTTTTTTCATATAATCAAAAACGATTTCTTTAAACTCTTTAAAACGGTGTCTCCTTAGAAATTTCCGATAAACTTCTCTTTCAAGATGTGACGATAAAAATCTTTTAAGACTCTCCTCTCTAACTTCTCGTCCAATATGTTGTTCGACAATTTTTTTGAAGTCTAAAAGGTTTTTTCTATAGTTTAACTCTTTTGGAAGTCCGCTTTCCTTTAGCGCGTTTAGCAATTCCTCTTTATAATTGTCATAATAAAAGTAAATATTTTTTTCATCACGAGGTTTTAAAGCGATATTTAATTCGTAATAACTTGTAAATGCTCTTCTTAGAAAGAATTTAAAATCATCGAGGTTTTCAAAAGAAAAGACTTCTTTTAATCTCGCTTCATTTTCATCGAGTGTCACGCTAGAAACAGGCTTATCAATAAGTACCAAGCGAAGCTTCTCTAAAATAGTTTCTCTATCTCGCAAATCAATGAGTTTTTCTAATTCCTTCGAAACAGGAGCTGAAACAACGACCATATTATAGTACTCAGCAACTTGTAGGACTGTTCCATAGAAGCTTCTAATTTTTGCAAGGAAGTTTTTAAGTGATTTTTCTTTTGGAAAGTACTTAAGAACAAGGTCCCAATTTCTCGATATAATCTCATTGGAGTAGTGCCCCTTATCTCTCTCTATTAATTCTTTCATAAAGAGATCGAGATTCTTTCCCTTTTTTGTATTTTCAATTTTAAGCTTTATTCTATCATTAATGGTCTGTTCAACTTTTTCAGTTGGCGCGTAGGACTCAGCTTCAAACTTACTCTTGAATCCCTTCAGAGTTGGAATCTCAAATTGATAATACTCAATTAACTTTTCAGTTCCTCCAACAAAATTATAAATCTTTTGCATTAAGGCCGAGCCCTTATATTTTTCCAGTCCATATTGGGCCAGAAGATCTTGTTGCTTCTCGATCTCATCTGCACTGAATACATTTGTTCGAGTTTTGAGATCAACGAGAAAACGGTGATAATTTTGAGCTGATTCTTTATTTTTGATCTTTAATTGGAGACGGTGGTTCGTTACAAAGAGCAGCGCCTTCTCGTAACAATCCGATTCACTGGCGTAACTACTTTGAAATATTGTGCAAACAATATTGACAGTTAAAAGAAATATAGACAATTGCTTATATAAAAACAAAGACATACGCTCCAAATAGCAGGTTTCACTATATAAAGAGCAAAGATTATGCCATAGGGCCTAAGTTAACAAGGCCCTATGAAAATTAGAAAGTATAACTGAGGTTTGAATAGATCGTATCGTGAGCGCGATAGGCACTCCAATAGCTATTATCTTGTGGTGATTTGATCAGTTCAGCCCCAACTTTGATGGCAGCAGAATTCATAAAACGATAGAAAACTTCCGCTTTTACAATCTGATCCTTTCTTGAAATATCATATTTAATATCAGCAGAAAGCTGAAGATCATCTGAGAAAAAGTAGCGAATCTTACCACCAAAGGCCTGCTTCCATTTAACCGTCTCACTGTAGAAGTCATCACTTCCACGAATATTATCTGAGAGAATTTGAATGTAACCAAAGAGGAGATCGTAAGTATCGCGATTGATATAGGCCGTTGAATGAAAGTAACTTTCACGGTCATAGTTAGGAGCAACATCAAAGTATTCAGACTTATAAGTTCTCTGGGCCTCTTCAAGCTTAACAGGATCGAGAACATCGAAGTCCTTTCCGAGTCGAGCATTTGGATCAGTGATATCAAATCCTGTGATCGTTTTCACATCGCCAAAGTCTTGTCTAAGTTGTACACCATAAATCATATGATGATTAACAATTGGGTTTGCCGTAACATCAACGAAATAACCGCCATTTTCTTCTACAAGTTTCGCCTCAGCATTCACACGAACCTTATTCTCTGGCTTATAAATGAAGAAACTTGAAATCTCTCCATCTTCCCACTTATAAGACTGTCTAATCCCAAGAGACTTCTTGAGAACAAGCTTATCGTAACCTGGCATATTAATGTCATAGCGAATAGGAACAAGCTTTCCTTTTACAACTGTATACTCAGGTGGTCTTCTCACCCACTCAGAGTTTGAAGTAATCTTTCCGTCTTTAACGTCAAGACCAGGGTTTAGCGCCGGAATATTGAAATAAGAAAAGAAAATGGAAACTTTAAAATTTGTATCAAACGTACGCTCAGCGTGGAGTCCAATAAGCCCCTCTTGCTTTTCGCTTAAAAGCTGCATTCCTTGGAGACCATTCATATTTCCAAGCATCCAATAATGCTCGTTAATATTCCAGTCCAATAATTTTCGCCCAACAGAAATGCTCTTGTCATAACCATTTGATGATTCAACATAAGCTTCGGCAATAGAGAAGTTGATATCTTTATCGTCGTTGAGATAGACGCGAAGATCTGTATCGAGAGCTGAATCTAGGTGAAAGAGCTTACTTTTTCCCTTAAGGGATGCCCCAACCCATTCAGTTGTGCTCGTTTTCTGCTGCGGATCATTAAGCCTTTGAAATGTCTCGAGAGACAATGTACTTTTGATCCCAGAATTCTTTGAATAGGCCGGATTAACTAGCAAAATTAGCGCGAGCGTGGCCGTTGTCGTTAGTTTTTTCAAGTTCATTACATCCAATAGTAAAGTTAACGAAGTAAAATGCTATTTATTTTTACGCAACTTGTAAAATAGTTACATTTCCTTAACTTTCCTTCCAATTTAGTGAAATTTTAACTAATGTTTTCTAGCACAATTAATATCAAATAACCAACCGAGTTGGCTAAATATGCGAAAACTGAATATCATCATTCTTCTAGCTTCAGCATTGTTATTCAATGCCTGTGGATTTCTAAATGACACTCCAGTAGAGGAATCAAATATCTATAAAAGTGAAGAACTCAATGGGTGCACGATTAACCCGGAGAAGATTTCACAAATTTTCATCGAAAATATTGAAGATCAAATCGTTTGTCTTGAAGAGAGCTTAAGACAATTTCGTTATGTTCAAGTTCAAAATAGAGATGTTTTAACAAAGGGAGAACTTACTCTCTTTATTAAAGAGTTCTTCGAAAAAAATAGTGAAACGATCATTCAAGGTCTCTCACTCGTTTTCGAACTCAACATGCTCATGCTACGTGATGAAGCGAACCAAATCTCTAAAGAAAATATCTCACCTCTTTTCAAACTGCTTTCAAACGTTAACAGAGAAGCCGTCATTATCCTCAAGACTTTTGAAGATATGCAAAAGAAGGAACTTCGTCTGGACTTTTGGAAAAACAGAGAAAAGCTTGCTGGAGCGGTTAAGAGATTTAGCGATGAAACTCTTAAGCTGATTGAGCTTGGACACAAGACGCCAAAAACAATCGATCTCAATGCCTTTATTTTTAAGTTACAAAATGACCTTGCAGGAAAACCTATTAATGAAAAGACCATCGACAGTCTTCTTTTCATTAAGAAGCTTTTTCTAGGTGGTTCAAGAAGGTTCATTACCTCTTCTCAACTTGTGGATCTCGTTTATAAAGCACCGACACTACTTATGAGTGCTTTTGATATGATTCTTATTTCAAAAGATAATTTCACTAATAAATTTGAATACCACGACTTTCTTATTTCTAAAGTAGACGACATCGAAGGAACGCTCTATCAACAAAAAGATAATGAGCACATCTTTGATATCGATGACCTATTCAATATTGCTGAACAAATCAATCTTGATGAAATTCAAAATGATCAAGGTGATAGCTTTAAGCTAAAAGAGTACGAAAAAGTAATCGAGAGTTTAAAGAAAGATCTCATTGGTGGTCATAAGAGAAGATTTATCTTTAAAGATTTAAAGACCATCTTCACTTACACAAGACTTGGTCTTAAGGCCTATCAACGCTATCTCCAAGTTGATGAGCTAACAAAAGATATCAAAAGCAAATCTGATGATGATATCCTTGCGGCGAGAGCGAAAGTCTATAAGCTAGCAAAAGATTTCCCGCAAGATATCGAAACGCTCATTAGAAACACCAAGAACATTCCAGAAGTGCTTTCTCCACTAACGTTTATTGAAACGTTAAACAATGAAACCACAACGTTTAACTTTGATATGGAAGTTGTAAACGCACTATTTTCAGTTAAGCAACTGACGCTGGGTGGTCTACGTCACATCGTTACAAGGGATGAAGTTTTAAAAGTTGTAGGAAAAACAAGAGAACTCGTTGAGTTATACTTTGATATTCGCTACGTTCTTCCTATTTATGAGAAAAAGAGCGACATTAGAACTCTCCTTCTCTCTCAGCTATCAAAGATTGAAAGTCTCCTCATTGAAAGAGAGGAAGATTTCGATATTCTTACTTCTAAAGAAGCGGGAAAAATCGTTGAGTTCTTCTTTGAAGATAAAGATGATCAACAAAAGTATACAAACCTTCTCAATAGCTTCAAGTCGCATATTCTTGGAGGTAGCCCGACGGTTTATTCTTTCTTTGAATTTAAGCAGGCCCTTGATTACGTAAACCTTCTTGTTCACGGTGATACATTTGTAGAAAAGGCCGGTGATTTCTTTGACAAATATGACAAGAAAGAGCGTGATGCCAACGCTGAAATTCTCCTAAAGAGTATTGACCAACTTTCTAAAGAAGTGATCTCACTCATTAATAAGGGATATATTCTTAATAATGACATTGATCTCGTGTCACTCTTTAAAGATGCTGGTGAGACGATCAACATGAAGCCTGAAGACATTCAGCTCATTGAAGATCTCTTTCCAATCAAAGCTCTCTTTGCTGGAGGACAGCCTTCGAAACTTTCGAAAAAAGACGCTCTTAAACTTCTTTCAAAAGTTGGAAAGATGGTGAAGCTGGCACTTTCTATCATGGCCACAGAAAGAGACGATTTCAAAACGACAGCGGAGTTTAACTTAAAGATCTACTCTTACATTAGAACTGTTGATACGCTCTTTGAAAATATCCAACCGCAGACTAAGCTCTTTGGTGTTAAAGGAGTTCTAAGAACTCTTGAGCGCTTCATTGACTTTAACTTTGTCAATCTTAAGCGTACAGTCGTTGATGTCAAAGAGAGGCTTTTAGAGCTTAGACCAAGAGAGCTACTCTCTTACGATGCAACGAATCCTGACCTTCCACCAAATAACGATATGATTGATTCGATTTTCTCTAAAAAAGAAATTGATCGTCTGATTGTTCTTGCAATGGAAGGGTTTGAAACTCTGATTTTTAATGATGTCACTTACCAGCACTTCGCACCGACTCTTGATGTGTCGAAGAAGACACTTAAGAATCTACAATTCCCTAAGCTTCCAGAATACGAGAAACTTCGCCCAGAGTATCTCACAAAGCTTAAGAAGAATTTTTCAAAAATTGCATCGCACTACCGTTACTTTAGAGAGAAAGAATCGGGAATGCAGCACTACACTTATAGTGTTAACAGAAATAAGTACGGTTACGAAGAATTGGCCTTCCTTCGTTGGGGACTTGGAAAGGCGCTCATTGCTTACGGTCCGTATGAAACAAATGAAGAAGAGGCACTTAAGAATTCAATCTCTATTGATCAGCTCTCAAGTGTTCTCGTAGGGATTCGCTCAATCCTTGAAGAGTTCTCTCTTTGGACAAGCGACTTTACCCTCTTTGCAAGAAATACACTTCTCCTAGGAGATCTCTTTCAGAGTCAATCAAATGGAGATATGTCACTTAATCAAGAAGAAGCGACTGAGTATGTTGCTCTCATTCTTCAGGCCGTTAAGCTTGCCAGTGATGTTGTCGACAAGATGCAAGTCATCTGTCCATACACATTAGACAAAAACGATGACCCACTTATCGATCCGATTTGTCATCGTAAAAACCTATTTAAAGTCATCTTCGACGATCTGAATTATGGAGATTACTTCCCAAGGCTACGTCTGTACTCTAAGTGGAACTCAGATCAAGATGACATCGAATTTATTAAAAGTATTGAAGGATTCGCAAGAGACATCCCAATGGAAGAGCCAATGAGAATTAGAGACTTCTCACTCGTTCTTGGGGCCATGCTCAATATCGAATCTACATTCCTTCGTTTCGATCGCAATCAAGACAATGTCATTGATAGAGATGAACTAGAGAAGGCCTACGAAGTTTATGAAAATGTAATCCTAATGCTTGCACCTGAGCTTAATGAAGGTGGAAATAGGAAGTATGCTAAGACAGTTTTCTTCTACATGCTCAAGTATAATAAGATTCCATGCAGTAAGGCGACCATTGCTAAGCACCACTATGGATTTTGGTTTTACTATAGAAACTTTGAGGCTAAACGAGTAAATATCGGTTCTCTTTTATATTATCTAGTAAATGGCGCTTCTTGTAGCGACGAGGGTGATGACGATGATCTTCCATCACCTCCAGACGAGGAGTTAAGAAGATAATATAAAAGGAGTTAAAATGAGTTTTGAAGTACTCATCAATCAATCTGTGGCCATACTCGTCGATGGAAATAACATCGAAAGAAGTATCCACACAATCACAAACAGCCAAACAACGATGGTTAATTTTGATACCGTTGTTCCAAGACTTCTCGACAACAGAGGACTCAACCGCCTAATTTACTTTAGAGAGGGTAAGAACATCTCTTCTAAGCTTCGTGAAAGGCTACACAATTTCTATCATGGTTCAGTTATTGCTTGTCACAAGAGCGCTGACATTCCCCTAACGATTAAGGCCACTCAACTTGCAAGTAAGGTTGACTCCATTATCATTATGTCGGGAGATAGTGATTATGTTGAGCTCGTTCGCCACTTGAAAGGTGAAGGTGTTCGCGTTGAAATTGCAGCTATTGAGGAGACGACATCGCGAGTTCTCATTGAAGAAGCTGATTACTTTCACCCAATTTTAGAAAGTGATATTTTTGAGCTTCCTTCTCAACAGAGATCAAATCAAAGATCGAATCAACGATCAAGTCAGAAAAAGACTCAGAAAAAAGGCCAAAATAAAAAGAAGGCCCCAAGTAAGAAATCAAATTAGATTGTCGTAAAAATATAATCCACAGGCCACTAACGAGTGGCCTATTTTTTTCGCTCTTATCATCTCTTTAACTTCATCAAGATCATAGAGATGAGTTTCTATTTCTTCAAAGTAATCAAAGTTCGTCTCATGAGTCTTCTTGCAGTCTTTTGCTAGAAAGAAGCTACAAGTGTTGTCAATGAAGGCCGGGTTTGGTTTAAGAACCCCAATTTCTTGCCAATTTTTAGAGCTATAACCTGTCTCTTCTTGCAGCTCTCTTTTAGCTGCATCTAAAGCTGATTCATTAGGATCAATTACCCCTGCCGGTAGCTCAAGACTGATTTCATCGGTTCCATGACGATATTGTTTCACCATGATCAATTGATTTTTTTCATCGAAGGCCAAGATATTAATCCAATTGGCACAATGAAGAACATCAAAAGTTCCCTCTTTTTTACCGTCTGGTGTTTGACGAACTTTTTGGATGTAGCGAAAAACATGGGCCTTTAGAATTTCTTTTGAACTAAGTTCTTTCCATTTCTTAAGCATGAATCAATCCCTAAAATTCTATGAGTAGCGCGGCCTTTCGATCGTTACCTTCAATCAAGCCTTCATTAAATCGGTCCTTAACCTGAATATACTTTCGAAATTTTTCCTTGCCCATTTTTTCTAGTAGCTTTTTCTCATACGTTTCACGAATTTCTTTTTGAAAGGCCTCTTCATCCTCTGTTGGATTATAACTGTAGTTATCTCCATGCTTTAGTCTCATCTGTTCATGATAAGTTTCAAAAGCAAGGTAGCTATCTTTTTCAAAGCCTTCACGCATTTTATAATAATCAGCAACAAACTCTTCCGATAACTCGAGTTCTTTAATAAAGAGTTGTTCAATCTCAGCTCTCCATCTCCCCTCGACTTCCATGAAGTGCTCTTCCATCTCTTCAAGTTCTTCATCACTCAATGGTGATTCTTCTGATTCCTGGGCCTTTTTTGCGAGAGCTTCGACGGCATCCTCAGAAAGAATTTTCTCTTTATTGTACGTGAAGTCTTTCTTTACTTTTGGATCATCTCTTTTTACGACAGTAACTGATCCATCTTGCGAGTAGACATAATATCCAAGAGCAATGATTAATAGGCCAAAGGCCAAAAGAGCAATTCTTTTCATTCTTAATAACTCAACTTTTCTGGTAGAAAATTTTCAAAAATAATATTACGGCCCTGATTGAGACTATCCTCTCTTTCAGATTCATCACAAATAACCCAATTGACGATTGGTCTTTGATAAAAGCTAGAAGCTATCAATTCTTGAAAACGATTGGTTTTTCTATACTCTAGGCCAAAGTAATCAGGTCGAACAAGAGGACAAAGGATCATATATTTCAAAGTAAGCCACTTGTACCAAGGAAGTACTGCCCCATCCAAACTTCCCGTTAAAACGCCAAGACACAAATCTCGACTCTGCTGACGAAGCCAGATTAGTGGGATTGGATTAAATGACTGAATAGCGACCTTCCCCTCATAGTGAGAGAGGATTTGGTAAACTCTTTGTGCTAATTCAATTGAAAGATCGTAGGTTTTTAATTCAATCACTAGAGGAACTTGAGTATCAACTAGATCTAAGACCTCTTGAAGTGTTGGTATGGTTGCTTTTGAATTAAAGATTTCAATATCTCTAAATTCACTATAAGCCGTTTTTTCAACAGCGATATCGCGATTAGCAGCACGCTTTAAAGTTTGATCGTGAAAGACGACAACTTCTTTGTCCGCACTTAAATGAACATCAATTTCGATGGCGTACCCATACTTAATCGCCTGTTCAAAAGCGCCTAATGTATTTTCAGGAATACCATCTCGATGAAGACCACGATGAGCAATAGCTAGTCGGTCTATAAAAGCTTCTCTCATTAGCGCTTCATATTCTCCATCTGTAAATCAACGACAACATCTTTATGAGACTTTAAATATTGGAAGACGGCCTGAAGATCATCGATCTTCTTTCCTTGAACACGAACTTTTTCGTCAAGATAGCTCGATGTCACTTTAATTCCAGACTCTTTAATGGCCTTATTGATTTTCTTTCCTTGTTCTTTATCAATTCCTGCCTTGATAAGAATAGTCTGTTTAAACATCTGGTTTCCTGATGGTTCAATATCTTGAGGATCTATTGATCTCATACCAACATTTCTCTTGGCCATATTTTGTCTTAAAATATCGAGGGCAGCAGTCATTTTATAATCATCACTGGCCTTAATCTCAAGGGCTTCCTCACCCTTAAAGTCAATCGATGTATTAGAGCCTTTAAAGTCATAGCGACCAGAAATTTGCTTTTGGGCCATGTTTACAACGTTTTTCATCTCGCCCATATCAAGCTTAGAAACTAAATCAAATGAAGGCATTACTCTCTCCTCTTAAATAATATTTACTAGTACTAAGATACCAAAGACCAGTGCTCTTGAAAAGTTGCCCCCTCTTTTTAAGAGGGAACAACCTTAGTAAAAACACTCGAATCAACTATACTGGTATCATGGGTAATCAAAAGAATCGCTCCTTGATAATTTTTCATAAAACTCTCAAGCATTCTTCTTGAAAACAAGTCTAAATGACTCTCTGGTTCATCAAAAAGAAGAAGGTCATATTGTGAGATAGAGGCCATGGCCATCCATAGCTTAACCTTTTGACCCGATGAGAGCTGCTCTCGATTTTTAAGCGATAAGAACTCTCCTCCCCAAGAGCAGTAAAGAGTGTGAATCTCTTCTCTCTTCTCTTTATCATAAGAGTCCAATTTTCTATAAAGAAGTTCTTCACGCTCGATAAATTGCTTAAAGCTCATCACTTTCATCGATTTGTGTGAATAGACATCACCAATATAGGGAATTTCTTCTCCCTCAATAATCTTTAGCAGTGAGGACTTTCCCCAGGCATTAGGAGCCTGTAACCAAACTTTCTCACTTGATGAAAGAGAGAAGCTAAGCAGGCCCTCTTTCTCTTTTAAGCAAAATCTCTCAACAGAAATCAAGCGCCCCTTGGACTTTGAAATGCTTTTTAAATTCAAAGAGTAACTAGGCTCTCTCGCTAAACTTAGTTGGGCCTTCTTTTCATGAATCATCTCCAGCGATCGCTCTATACTTTTAGTGCCTTTATGAAGAGACTGAGCTCGAAATTGTGCTGAGCCAGCACCAGCATCCCTTTTACACACTCTCCCTGTTTTTGTAATGGATCGTGGTTGCTTAAAAGAGTCCTGTTTAGTCGCTTCAATTTTCTTTTTTTCAAAAGACGATTTGAGAATATCTTCTTTTTTTCTTAAATCTTCTTTTAGAAGTTCGTTGTTTCTTCGCTTTCTCTCTTTTTGAAGAAAGTAGTCTTTAACACTCATAGGGTAATCTTCAATTTCCCCATTCTCAATGACCCAAGTTCTTCGAAAACATTCTTGGATAAAATCGATATCGTGGGATATACAAAGAATACAACCTCGATATGAATGAATAAATTCTTTTAGAATTTCTCTATTTTGTTCATCCATATGATTTGTGGGCTCATCTAGTAAGAGAATTTCTCTTTCTTGAAACTCGATCTTTTTTAAAGAAAGAATTTTTCTCTCGCCTCCACTAAGTGATGTGATCTTCCGCTCTAATGAAAACCCATATTGTTCAAGATAGTTTAAGACTCGTCCTTCAAAAAGATAGCCTCCCAATTCTTCATATCGTTGGATATCATCGAGAGTGGCCGCTTCTTTTTGAATGAGTGAATAAAGTTTTCCAAGTTCAGTTTGATCTGGAAAAAATAGTGATTGAATTGTGACTGCATTGTCTAACTCCTGCTTCAATAGAGCACTTGAGTTAGCAAAGTGATGTTTATTTAAATAACTTAGAAGAGTTGTCTTGCCTGCACCATTGGCACCAATCAGAGCAACTCTATCATTCTTTGCTAACGTTAAATTGATATTTTTTAAAAGTGTTTTTCTTCCTCGCTCTAAGCGATTTATCGTTATCGTATAAGTCATGAAACCTCATCATTACGTTGTTCATAGTCATTCCTTTTCTTTCAATTGCATTTGAATTGTTCACGTTAGTTCTCCTTCGTTTTTAGACATAAAAAAGGCCAGTCATCAGACTGGCCTACAAGAATATATATTTGGATATAAGACTTATAAGATGCGAATAGACGCCGCCAGTTCGATGAACTCTGAATAGATTTTTTTTGAATTTAAAATCATGACGGCCTCCAATGAGGTTTGTTATTAACTTTCTCGATCGTAGTCGAGTTTCAAATTATAATCAACTATAAAGTTTTCAAAAACATGATTAGGTCCATTTTTTCCTGCTTAGAAAGAAGTTCCTCACCATTTTTTCCAATAAATGCTCTTTCATGTCCGCTATTAGACATCCCTTCTCTTCTCGTATCATAGAAGGCATCTTTATCTTTTTTAAAGTGCTTAGGAATGTTATTACCAATTGGATATCCTACACATTCGCTATCAAAGTCAGTTTCAGCATTGTCAGCAGGGCCTTGATAAAATGTTTCTACGCGATCTTTCGCTCTCGTTAAAAGCTGACACAAGCTTGGTATGGCGTTGTTATGAAGATAAGGATAACGTGCCCAAATACCTTCAAGAGGAGGTGGTACATAACCTTTTTGAGGAACAACAACAGTTTTCATCCACTTTGAAATTTTTAAATCATTGAGAGCTCCTGCAAAGGCCTCCGTTCCCTGATACCTCTTTGGATCAGTCCCAACATCTTTAACAGGTGTTTTCTCATGATACTGAACTTCGACAGTTTCTAACTTCTTTTCGAGATCCCAAGATTCACTTCCCTCTTGAGACCAGCCTTTTATATAACTGCCGTGACATTTACTACAGCGATTCTCATAAATTTTTTCACCACGCTTAGCACGCTTTAGAGAAATCGTTTCCACAGGAAAGAAGTCCCACCACTTTGGTGCCTTTGTCGAGAAAGCGGCCACAGTCAATTCTTTGATCGTCTCTTGATTGTCTTTCATCCACGTTTCAAGTTCTTTTAAATCAGTTCCACGACCCAGTTCATTCCAAAGAAAATTTGTAAGAATAGGATTTCCCTGAACAATTGATCCATCAGAGAGCCAACGAGTTTTATATTTTAAGTTCCACCAAACAGCGGGCTTGGAATCGGCAACTTCAGTGTCTAATTTATTATGACTTGGAAACGTTTGATAGAATTTGCTCTTTGTTGCGTACTCATCTTTTCCCCTTCGGGCCAAAGAGAGTGCAACTTGTGGAAGAGATGTATCAAGTCCTAAAACCTGAGGCTTTGTCGCACCAACAGAGTGAAGGTTTTTCTTCGTGCGAGCAAACATTTCCATTTCACCCTCTGTAGCATTGGTATATTTTCCAAAGGTCTTAGTAGATATAAATGGCATCATGTTCTTAGCGAGCAAGAAATATCGGTTGGCCCTTGGTCTTTTATTTGTTAGACCCATGACACTTTTTCCAAAAAGAGTGGCCGAGTGGCAAGTGGCACACGAATATGTTAAGCCCTTTCCCCACTTTGTATCAACAACACTAGCACCCATATAATAAGAAGGCTTATATCCATCAGGATAAGGAATTTTAAAAATCCCAGTAGCATCTTCATCATTGTAAGGATTGAGCCCAAGCCACTGATACATCGTTTCTTCAGAGTTAAAACCGACAAGTTTCTTTCCAAGGCGAGCAAGGAATTTCTTGAGTCCCGATTCTTCACTAGAAATATAATAGTCTTGCATGGCCCTGTAAGGGATAAGAAGACCAGTTACTGAAACGGGATAGCGAAGGGCATGAATGTATCCTTCTTTTTGAACTTCTTGAAAGTCCTCTTCACTTAATTGGTAGATATTTTCTCTTGTCTCTCCAAGATTAATTTTAGCATTGGCACTCCAATCTGGAGCGTAAGCAAAAGAGCCGATTGAGGCCATCATCGTACTAAGAAGTATGATTGCTTTCATCGTGATATTCCTTGTTCTGTGTGGTGTTTCGTCATCCCATAATTGACGAGGACATCATAGAACGAGCAATTTCATTTAGCAAAATTCGGGCCCTAAAAAAATGTGACACCTTCTAGAAAATAACGAGGCGCGGCTCAGTAATTTCGAAAATACAGTACTTAAGTCCCTCTCTTCCTAGTCCAGAGTCTTTGACTCCACCGTATGGCATCGAGTCAATTCGAAATCCAGGAGCTCCGTTCATGATAATGGCCCCAACATCTAATGTGTCGTGCGCCTTTTTAAAATGTGAGAGATTATTTGTATAGAAACCACATTGAAGTCCAAAGCGGGAATCGTTAACCAGATCGAATCCTTCTTCAATAGAATCAAACGTAGAAATGAGTGCCACAGGACCAAAGACTTCTTCTTGATAAACTTTTGCATCTTTTGAAACATTTGTAAGAAGTGTTGGAGCATAAATGTTTCTTTTCTCATCAAAGGCCTTTGCTCCAACAAGAACACTCGCTCCCTTTTCAATGGCCTCTTTCACCCATGAGTCAATGCGATCAAAGTGAACACGATCAATTAATGGTCCAACAATCACTGACTCATCACTTAAAGAACCACATTGAATCGTTTCAATTTCTTTTAATAAGAGATCCTGAAATTTCTTTTGAACACTTTGCTGGACGAAAATTCTTTGTGTGGAGATACAAATTTGACCACTATAGAGATAGCAACCAACGGCTAAATCTTTTGCAGCTTTTTCAAGATCGGCACTCTCATCAATGAGACAAGCAGCATTTCCTCCAAGCTCTAAAATAACTTTCTTCTTCCCAGCAAGTGACTTTAGCATCCAGCCAATTTGAGGAGAGCCCGTAAAAGAAAAGACCTTGGCCCTTTCATCTTCCACAAGCATTTGGGCAACATCATTGTCACAGACGACAACATTGAGGGCCCCCTCTGGATAGCCAACTTCATTCAAAAGCTCAGCGAACATAAGACTTGAAAGAGGAGTATAAGGCGAAGGTTTTAAAACAACGCTCGATCCAACGGCAAGGGCCGGTGCAATTTTATGAAGAGCAAGGTTTAGTGGAAAATTAAAAGGTGATACACAAGTGAGAACGCCTTTTGCAACGCGCTTTGTAAAAGCCGTTTTACCAGCTCCAGCTGCAAAGTCCATCGGAACGACTTCTCCACAAATTCTTCGCGTTTCTTCTTTAGCAAATTCAAGTGTTGAAAGACAGCGGGCCACTTCCGCTTTAGCGTAACTAATAGGCTTTCCAGCTTCTAGAGAAATCAGTGTTGCAAATTCATCTTTTTTTGCCTTAAATTTTTGAATGAGAACTTCAAGCATATCGTATCGCTTTCCAGCACTCCAATTTCTCATTTCCTTAAATGCGCTCACGGAGCCATCAATCGCAGAGTCCAATTGGTCTTTTTCAAGTAGAGAGACTTCACTGAGAAGCTCGCCAGTCTCTTTATTTTTTACTGAAATTGTATTGGAGTTTTGATTGAACCATTGATGGTTTATATAGGCACCATTGAGATGAGAATAAGTCATATGAGATTCCTTGTCGTTGTGTTCTCATAGTCTATTCTAATCAAAAGAGATAACTTTTAAAGACCTAGCGCGCTTGCTGTTTCACCCGACAATAACTCTGCCTATTTTGCTTAACCTCTTGTTCAAGGAGCTCGTTTTCTTGAATAAACTTCAACTCACCTTGATAGAAGAGATTTCTCTCACAAAGAGTGCAAAGCTTGAGATCTACAGTAAAGCCTGGAATCATCCCATAGAGCGTCACTTTCTTAAGTCTTGCTCGCTTCTCGCCTGCTTTAAATTGCCAATTTTCATTCTTAAATTTACAAGAGTCGCACATACGTTCCACCTCTCTTGAGATTATTATAATGAAAATATTAGGATTTCTTAAAGCTTATGTAAATACAATAAGTTACAAGCAAAACAATTAGTATTGAAAACGATTAATCAATAAGTTACTGAATTCAATGACAGATTAATGTGGCGAATTTACCACTCAATTCCAAGATCTTTCTCGGGTTGCTTGAAGCGATCTATTGATCGAAGTAAAGGACGGTTTCGAGAGAGAAAACTCATTTCCCCTCTTTTAAATAATTCAATGGCACAAACGTGGCAAAGACGAATAGTAATAATCTGCTCTTTGTAAACACGATATAGATTCACCCTATGGATGCGGTAGCGTCTTCCGTTTAAAAATCTTGAATCTCTTTTCAGTGCTTTACAGTTATCACACACACGCGCCTCCCTTTTAATCAATATCCCTTATTTTATCGACAATTCTTATTTTGGCCTTAGCCTTTAAGTCTTAAGAAAAATGAAGCTTCACCTTAAAAAACAAAACAAATCTTATAGTGAGAATTATTCTTTTTGTTTTAAAATTAAGAAAAGAAAACTATCAAGGTAGGCCAATGAAATCGGTATTAATTGTCGAAGACGAAGTTGGTATTCACGACGTTCTAGAATTTTATCTAGAGAATCTAGATGTGGAAATTTCTTTTGCCGAAGATATCACTACCGCCAAAAATAAAATGGGTGAACACACCTTTGATCTGATCCTCTCGGATGTACACCTCAAAGAAGATGGCAATGGAATCGATCTTTTAAAGGATGTTAAGTCCATCAATCAAGACCTTCCTTTTATCATTATGACATCTTTTATTTCCGCTCTCGATGCTAAAGAAGCCTACCGTCTTGGCGCGGATGAATTTGTCGCTAAGCCCATTAATCAAGATGAACTTCGAAATAAATTAATGCATCTTCTTGGCAGTGAATCGGAAGATAGTTACAAGCAAAATGAATTTGACGATGATCTCTTTTGTGAAGTTCCCCTTAAAAGTTTTATCTCAGGTAAAATTGCGCCCTTTGATATTTACATAAGAATAAGAAACGGCAAGTACATCAAAGTCTCTAATAAGGGTGACAATTATAATTATGAGATCTTAAAAAAGTTTGAAGATAAAGGCGTGGAGTTCCTTCACGCTCTCAAAAAGGACTTTCAAGACTACACTCTGATGAACTTAAAAATCTGCAAGGCCCTTCAAGACAATAAGAAAATTGATGATTCAAAGAGAATGAATTTTCTCGTTCACTCCCATAACATCATTCAAGAAAGTGTCTTTAAATTAAACTTTGATGATCGAACAATGAGCTATATCAACTACTACGCTAAGAGTGTGTTAAATGTCCTCTCAAAGTCTCACTCCTACTTGAACTTATTGGATCATTTAAGACTTGAGTGCCCCGACATCTACAACTACTCTCTTTTAAGTGCAATCTATGCTCTCGCCATTAGTGAAAAGCTTGAATGGGAAAGTGATGAAAGAAAAACAAAGCTCTTTCTCTCTGGTCTACTACACGATGTGGGAATGAAAATGATTCCAGAAGAGATTCGTGAAAAGAACCCACTGTATTTAACAATTGAAGAAAAAGAAGAACTCAATGAACATCCAAAACACGGAATGGAGATTCTAAGCACCCTTCACAATGTCCCCTCGGAAGTCATTCTTGCTGCCTATCAGCATCATGAAGATGTCAGGGGATCTGGCTTTCCTTTAAAACTCAAAGGCCACAAGATTTCGCCATTTAGTAAAATCATTTATATTACCAATCATTTTTCCAGATACTACCTTCAAGGGCTCAAACAAGATCTAGCGAATGCCAATGCTTCGGCGCGTGCCTATCATAAATTTATGGATATTCATGAAAATTTGTGTGAAAAGTCCCACCTAGAGGCCTTTAAAAAACTTTTTCCTGGTGAAAGTCTCGACTAACTTTGCAGAAACAAGAAATTGAACTATCTTTATAGGGAAATTTTTATGAATTTACCCTAGGAGAATATATGTCATTGAGTCAACTCACTCCCCTTAAAGTTGCTAATAAATTAGCCCTGAATCCAACTAGTGAACTTAAGTACGCTAGTGAAGTTACAGATAAAGAGGGAAATAAAATTAAAGTTGGTTGTCCTATGGCAACAAGAGCACTCGTTGCTCTGATGAATCAGCACGCTGTTATTGGTGGAGCTGCTTGTCACTGGGGTGGTCCAGCGGCCTTCGCTGAAACAATGTCGGCACTTCATGGAATTATGTTTAACTCAAATAAGCAATGGTTTGAAGCCTTCAACTTTGTTAATGACGCTGGTCACGCAGAAAATGGAATTTACGCTCTAAGAGCAAACTATGGTTTTGATAACCTCGATTTCAAAGCTCTAAGAGGTTTCCGCTCAATTGAAAGTAAATTAACAGGACACGGAGAAGCTCACCTTAACCCTGAGGGAGTTTTTATCTCTAACGGTCCACTTGGTTCTGGTGTTCCTCAAGCTCAAGGGCTTTGCCTTGCAGATAAAATCATCGGTAATGACAGAACAACTCTTTGTGTTCTCTCAGATGGTGGCTCAATGGAAGGTGAAACAAAAGAAGCTTTTGCCGCAATTCCAGGTCTAGCAAAGAAAAATAAGATGAATCCATTTGTTCTTATCATCTCTGATAACAACACAAAACTTTCAGGTAGAATCGAAGAAGATTCTTTTGATATGGAACCGACTTTCGCTTCTCTCTCTGCACTAGGATGGGAAGTTGAAACAGTTGAAAATGGTCACGATCTTCAAGGTCTTTATACAACTTTTGAAAACTCAATTGAAAAAGCGAAAAAAGACCCGACAAAACCAATAGCTCTTATTCTAAAGACAATAAAAGGTTACGGAGTTGAAGCGACAGAAAAGAGTGCTTCAGGTGGACACGGTTATCCACTAAAGGCCTATGATGATTCTCTTGTTTCTTTTCTTGATGAAATCTACAAAGGAAGCGCTCCTGAAGAATTTAAAACTTGGGCAAATGAAATTCTTGCTAGTAAGCCAGCTCCAAAAGAATCAGCTCCTTCAAGTGTAGTCAAAGAAAAAGTACAACCTGGATTTGCCCGTGCAACAATTGCCGCAGCTAAAAATGGTCTACCAGTCTTCTCTGTAACATCAGATCTTCAAGGTTCAACAGGGATTGCAGCTTTCCATAAGGAATTTCCAACTCATTATGTTGATATCGGAATTGCAGAATCAAATATGGTTTCAACGGCCGTAGGACTTTCAAAGCAAGGGCTCATTCCAATCGTTGATACATTTGCACAATTTGGTGTAACAAAAGGGAACCTTCCTTTAATTATGGCCCAACTCTCTGAAGCACCAGTAATTGGTCTTTTCTCTCACACTGGTTTTCAAGATGCAGCTGATGGTGCTTCTCACCAAGCGACGACTTATTTTGCAGCAACTTCATCGATTCCTCATACTACAGTTGTTAGTTGTTCTTGTTCAAAAGAAGCTGAACTATATATGGAACAGGCCATTAATCAGATTAAAGAAAAGAGAGAAAGCGGAAAAGTTGCCGACAGTGTTCTTTTCTTCTTTGGCCGTGAAAGTCACCCAAGCGAATATGTAGAAGGACTAAGCTATGAGTGGGGAAAAGCTCAAATGCTTAAAGAAGGAAGTGATGTAACAATCGTTGCCAATGGGCCAATGGTACAAAAGGCCCTTGATGCAGCAAAAGAACTTGCTCAAAAAGGAATTAATGCAGCCGTTATTAATAATGCCTTTGTTAATAAGCCAGATGTTGATCTTATTAAAAAGAGTCTTGCTGCTACAAATGGAAAGCTCATTACAATTGAGGATCACCAACTTGTTGGTGGTATGGGAGCGCAGATTGTTCACGCTCTTAAAATTAACGATGTTGACTTTAAAGTGCGCACACTTGCTAACAATGGTAAGTTTGGTCAGTCGGCCTACAAAGCCGATCACCTCTACGATCTTCACAAACTTAATACTGAAGGAATCTTAGAAGCCTACAATCAAATGAAATAAAAAAAGGAAGGCATTTTGCCTTCCTTTTTTTTATAAACTTTGCTTAAAATAACTTAACTGACCATTGGAACAAAAAGTTGCTTGGACATGCTTTTTGATGAGACCTTTAATTGAATCCGATCCAGCTAATTGAACAACAACCTCTTCAATTCTCTTTGGATACCATTTTCCGTCATCTTCTTTTTTATAGTGAATGACTTCTAAATGATCTGATTTTAAGATGCGCATTCTATAAAAGATATCCCCTTCTTGCCATTGATTATGCGAAATTTCTTTGGCACAGGCCTTTTTAAAGAGATAATAATCACTTGTTACAAGAGTAGAAATGAGATCTCCCTCTGAGAGATTTTTAAAAAAGGGTGCCTTCCCATCAAATGGAATTGTAATTTCGGCCATGGCAGAATCGAGTTTTTCGTTCTCACCTTTACAATTTTTCGTTTCTCTTTGAAATCTAAATTTTCTACCGTTATCAGTCAGATTATCAAGTCTTCTTTCGCTAAAGGCGAGGGCTTCACACATTCCTTGAACTCTTTCAACCTCTTCAGATGTAAGTTCCCTTTTTTCTTGAAGGGCCTCTCCGTAGCGAACAAGTTCACTATTCTTTTCTTCTTTCTTTCCGCATGAGATGGCAAGAGTCAAAATGAGTAAAACACTTAAACCTTTCATAAACCCTCCTAGTGTATGTTTAAATCCATTTTATGATTATTAAATTCTAATGTAAAAGAAGACTCTTCATTAGTAAGATCAGGATATGTTTCAAGCCAATCTCTGACAATCTCTTTAGCATAGACTTTAGCTTCTTCTAATGTTCCTTTATCTTGTTCCGTCATTTGAACAAGAAAAGAATTATCTTTCTTTGTTATCTGAGCACGAAATCCATGTGTCATTAAAAATCTCCCCAATCACATTGCAAACAAACGAGTCCCATTTCACGCCATCTTTTAACAACAGAAAGTCTGTCATCAACAACAAAGGTAACGCTGTAGTGATCTTTTATGTGATTATTGTAAATGGCCTCTTTAACATCAGAGTCTTCACTCTGATCTTTACTAGGTCTCATATAGAGAGCATCGTAAGGCACTTGATACTTAGAAAGCCAAACGGCCGTCATTTCTTTTGTTCCCTCACTACGACCTGTGACGATGATTATTTTATGGTCTGCCTTTTTCATGGCCTTCATTAAATCGAGACACCACTTATTGAGTTCGTCGTAAGGTATTTTAGAATTAAAAGACTTCCAATCCTTTGTCTCCCCTTCAACGTGATGAACTCTGTGCTTTAAATCACAAAGCGTACCGTCGAGATCAACAATGATTGCTTTTTGCTTCATACTCTTCTCATTTCCATATGATTAAGACCGATACAAGCATTCATCTTTCTCTCAATCAACTCATCAAACATGCGAAAGTTAAGCTCTAATGTTACGGCAACATCTGCATTAAAAACGTGACCACCAAAAGCATTAAAATTCTCATCACCAAGGCAGGCGTGAAGATGAAAGAATGGCTTACCATCTAAGTGAGTTAAATTCCCCTCTAAACTTAAAAGCTCATATTCTTTATCAAAGACCTTTCTTTCGTACTCTTTTTTATCTAAGTGATAAAATCCTAGCTCTACGTTCGTTAAGGCGCCAATACCACTAATATGACCACTGTTGAGCCCTTCTTTTAAGGCGAACTCCGTAAGCTTTTCAAAAACATTTTCGTCTTTGTCGATGCGGATTGCGTAGTTATCACCATCTTTCATAAATTCCATAGATTACTCCGATACGAATTCTTCAAGTCCTTCGTGATTAATTTCTAGATGAGCATGAATCTTTGTTTCTAAGATTTTCATATCCAATTGTTCAGGGAGCATTGGCTCACCAATCGTTAACTTCACTTTTCTTCTTTTAAAAATTGAAGGCAATCCCTTGAGTGGTCCCTTCCCTGAATGAGAAAAGAAGCTTCCCCAAAGTCCATCAATGGCCAAGGGAATAACCGGTACAGGATTTCTTTTTATAATTTTTGTAAGTCCTGGTTGAAAGGCCCTCATTTTTCCATTACGAGTAAGATATCCCTCAGGAAAAATTCCTAAAATATGATTCTCATCTAAGGCCTTAGACATCTCTTCATATGCCGTTGCTAAAACCTCAGGACTCTCCCTTCTTGTTGCAATTGGGATCAGTCTAGCCTGATCAAACCAAAAAGGTCCCATAGGAGCATTGTAATATGTGTGATCAATAACAAATCGAACAGGTCGTGGACACACAGACATAACGAGAATCCAATCAACAAAACTCACATGATTACTTGCAATCACATAAGGTCCATCTTGTGGCATATTCTCACGCCCCTTCACTTCAACTTTATACATGAGCTTAGCAATGATCCATCCCAAGAAACGAAGAGCTTCTTCGGAGTAAACAAAGTAGTAAATGATGAAAGAGAAAATGATATTAACAAAAGCAAAGATTCCAAGAATCTTTGGAATCGTCATTCCCATAGAGTCCATAACCATAATGAGCACTGCAGCTACGACCATGAAAATAGTATTCCAAATATTATTTCCAGCGATGATTCTTGAAACTTCATTTTCAGGAGTTTCATGCTGAATATAAGCAAATTGAGGAATAATAAACATTCCACCAAAGGCCGAAACGAGAAGAAGATCAATGAGGGCGCGAATAGAATTCTCTTCTTCTAAATAAGCAGAGATAGAGAGAAGTTCATCAGTGACCCCTTGCCAGCTATTTCCTACAAGATACATATCAAAAAGAAAGATCCCCATAAAAAGAGCGGCCAGAGGAACCATTCCCACTTCAACTCTTTTAAAGGAAAGCTTATTACAGAAAAAAGAGCCAAGCCCCATCCCAATAGTAAATGTTGCTAGAAAGAGAGTTCCAACGCTTTGATCCCCGTAGAAGTAATCTTTAACAAGACCTGGAAGGACAGAAAGTATCGCGGCCCCAAGAAACCAAAACCAAGAAATACCTAGAACAGAGTAGAATACTTTCTTATTCTTTGCCGTTAATTTAATAATATCAATTGTTGGTTTAATAAAAGTGTAATCAACTTTAATCGATTCATCGGCATTATTAACGTTGATAACTTTTTTAGAAGTTAAAATCCCAATAAAAGAAACCAGAAGAATACCAATTCCAATAACAACTGACGCCCCTTCGATTGTCGTTGCAAGGCCACCAAGAATTGTCCCAATCAAAATGGCAAGAAATGTACCTCCACCAACGAAGGCATTACCTGTAACGAGTTCCTCTGTTTTAAGAAGATTGGGCAAGATTCCATATTTTAGCGGTCCAAAAAAGGCCGACTGTGCTCCCATACAAAAGAGAACAAACATGAGCATTTGATAGGAGTCAAAATAAAAGCCTAAGGCCGCGACAAACATAATCAGAAATTCAGAAATCTTTGTATACCGAATGACCGTTGCTTTCTCATATCGATCTGCAATCTGTCCTGCTGTTGCAGAAAAGAGAAAAAATGGAAAAATAAAAACTCCACCGGCCATAGCAACAACCGATGCAGATGAGAGCCCCATTAAAGAAATACTTTTGTATGTAATCAGCATAACTAGGGCGTTTTTAAAAAAGTTATCGTTCATGGCCCCTAGGAACTGCGTCCAAAAAAGTGGCCAAAACCTTCGATCCTTGAAGATAAATTCCAATGACAAGTGTGTTCTCCCAAATAAAAATGATGTTCCCCTAAATTGTGCCCTAGAGAACATGAGAAGTCACTTATTACGCATCGCAAACATATGGCCAAAAAGGGCCCTTTTTTCTATGATAGGGCCCATGAATACACTATATCACTATGTCCATTGTCCCTTTTGTGTTCGCGTGCGCATGGCACTCGGATTTCTATCAACTGAATACAAGTCTGTCGTTGTTCCTTACGATGATGAAAAGACCCCTGTTGATCTGACAGGCGTTAAAATGCTTCCGATCATGGGCCTTGAAGATGGGACGAATATGAATGAGAGTTTAGATATCATTAAAAAATTTGATACTAAAAATGAACTCGACTTCAGTCTCTACGATAAGCACAAAGATGAAATTGAAGCGCTTTTAAATGAAATTGCTGGCCCGGTCCATAATCTCTGTATGCCTTATTGGGTTTGGACTCCAGAGTTCAACGAAAAGTCCAGACAGTACTTTGTAGAAAAGAAGAGCAAAAAAAGAGGGCCATTTAATAAGCTCGTTCAAAACAGACAGGCCTTTCTAAAGCAACTCGTACCAGTACTTATGAAGGTAAAAAATAATCTTCACCCTTACTTTGGTGGAGATAAGTTTACAGTAGTCGACATCATGATTGCTTCCCATCTCTGGGGGCTTTATGTATTTCCAGAATTTCAATTTCCACAAGATCTCAATATGTACTTACAGAAAGTAAAACAACTTTGTAACTTCGATTACCACGAAGATTTCTGGCGCGACTAAAAGAGAATTTTCACACCAATGAGAAAGAAAATAAAGGCCACTCCCAAATAGGGAGTTGGCTTCTTCTTGAAAATGATACATTCGAGGATCGCCGAAAAAACAGTTCCAGAAACATTGATTCCCGCAAGGCTCGCAAGATTAATAGTCTTAATCGCTTCGAGATAAAGGGCCAGCGAAACAAATGTCCCTAAAAAAGAGCCAAACACAACCATTGAGCGCGATTTCCATTTCATTTTTTTGAAATTTGAAACAAGCCCATAGGGCTTCAATTTCATCATGACGATGAAAACAAATACAGCACCAAGACAGCGATAAATATTTCCTTCCATCGCATGCAAATCAGGATTTTGATCAAAACTATAGCGCGTGATAACAACACCAGTTGAATCCATCACAAGCCATAAAAGGGCCATGAGAATTCCTTTGATCTGCCAGTGACCATCAGCTCGAAATGCTTCAAGAGAGAGCGTAAAAAGACATCCTACAAAGAAAATAATAGCAATGAGCTTTTTAGGTTCAATGGCCTGACCAATAAAGAAATAACTAAGAACTCCAAGAATCAAGGGCTGAAATCCAAAGAGCATCATCGTTCTTCCTGGACCCATTTCACTATAGGCCTTAAAGAGAAAGATATCCCCTATTCCTAAACCGAGGGCTCCAGAAAGGGCAAAAAGTAAAATGAAAGGGAGGCTAATTTTTTGAAAGCCGATAAACAGCGAGACAAAGAGGACAAAGAACAAGAGTCCAACCATCGCCTTAACTGCATTCATCCATGTAGATGAAACACTTCTAGCGTAGTAAGTAAAAATCTGAGAGCCAAGCGCAAAGCTAAAGGTAGCCAGAAGAGCTGTTACATAAACGTTAATAATCCACCTACCAAGAGAGCTTACTTACCTATGAATATCCACAAAGGTCCAATAAGTAAGAATTGCAGGTCTTTAAAAAAGGAAGGCTTTTTTCCTTCTATTTTGTGACCTATAAATTGTCCAATCCAAGCAATGACAAAGACGGTCAAGGCCGTCTGCCACAAGTAAGGATAATCTCTTAATAAGTAGAGGGAAAGAAAAATGGGGCCTAAGAGAATAAAAAATATACCCATAACTTTAAAGCTTCGAAGAGTTAAATAAAAAGCAAAGCAAATCAAGACAAAGAGGCTCGCAAAATTAGCAAGCTCAGGCATACCAAAATTTGGAATCTTCCAAAGAAGCGCCAGCAAGCTCCACGTAATGGCCGGGACACAAATTTTATGAATGAGACGATTTGTCGTATTTTGGTGGGACTCTCCGTATTCACTTAGCCACTGATCTAGAGTTTTTATGTAAGATCTCCTTCTTCTAAAACGGCATGCTTTAATATTGAGGCTACCTCTTGCACGTTGAAAGGCTTTTGGATGACTCTTACGATTTGATCAAAGTGTTCAAGCTCATCAATGTATTTCAAATAGCCAGTCATCACAACAATGGGAATCGCCAGTTTACTCGATGTCATCTCTTCAATCAGTTGCAATCCATCATAGCCAGGCATAGCGACATCTGTAAGAATGACATCGAAGTTTTGATTGAAAATCTTATCTAGGGCATCTTTACCATCGTTAGCAAAATGAACATTAGCACCTAATTCAGTAAAGTCATGCCTCAGAATGTCCTTAATCTCTTCCTCGTCATCGACGACGAGAATATTAATGTCTTTTAAGATATCTTTTCCCATAATGAGTTCCTTTTTATTTATTATAATCGATATTTTTTATAGTAAACCTTTCAATGTGTTAGGTTTTTATACAGTCTATTTTTTAGACAGTTATTTAGGGAATAACTCATCGTTTTCACGTTATTTCATTGGCATCTCTTTTGCTTTTATTAAGGGCAAAGGAGAAGACCATGAGAAAATTTGCTATCATTTTATTACCGCTACTACTTGTCTCTTGTGGATTGCCTTTAAAACATGCCAAGTCTTCAAACGGGACTCGCCAATTTACAACTTCGGACTCTACTTTTTCAAAGTACGTCACAAAGTTTGAGACCGACGCCAAAGCGAGATACGGCTCGGATTTTAGTGTCGGAGATATACCTATCAATTTTGGAGATACAGGAAATGATGGATACGATGGTGTCTGCATCTCTTACTCTGATGGAACAAAAGAAATTATAATAGAAAAAGATTGGTGGGAAGATCGTGGTGAGACCTCTAGAGAAATGATGATTTATCACGAACTAGGACATTGTCGCCTCGATAGAGATCACGATGATGAGACGATCGAAACTGAAGATCATAAAGTTGTAAAAATGAGTTTAATGAATTCCATTCTTCCTGGACCAAACCACTATATTCTCTATAAAGATGGTTACTTGGAAGAACTCTTTAAAAAGACAAAACAAACACTAGATAAATTAGTTTCAAATTAAAAAGGGCCCATTTTCTGGGCCCTTTCTTTTTTATGCTGCTTCTTTAACTTCGTCTTCAACAACAGTTTCTTTTCCAACCAGTTCTGGTTGTGCAACAGTTTCTTCAACTGTCTCAACAACCTTCTTCGGAGGATGACAAGAAACAAGAGTGTCTTCCATATCGTGGTGGAACTCTAGTCCCTTTGGAAGAGTTACATCATGTAGAGTGAAGTGTGAGTGGAAACCAAGTGAAGAGATGTCGAATTCTAGGAATTCTGGCATATCTTTTGGAAGTCCTTTTACTTCTACTTCTTGCATAACTTGTTGTACTACTCCACCCTCTTTGATACCAACAGCCTCACCTACAAAGTGAATTGGAAGCTTAACGATTGTTTTTTCGTTTGCAGAGATTTTGTGGAAAGAAATATGCTTAATAAAATCACCCATGTGATCCCATTGAACGTTATCTAGTGATACTAGGTGCTTTCCATAACCTTTGACTTCTACTTCAAAAACTTTACCTGAGTGGTGAAGAAATTTTGTTAGATCATTTTTTCTAACCATAAAGCTTGTCGACTCAAACCCTTTACCAAAAAGAACGCCTGGAACCCAACCGTCTCTTCTCATTCTTGTAAGAGGTGCCTTAACTTTATCATCTCTCCATTCAGTTTTTAGTAGTTCGTACACATTGTCCTCCTATGTGTTGTGACAAATATCTCATTTAATCATTTCGGAGGGTGGGAAAAAATGTTTATAATTAAATGTATTTTTATGAAAATAATGAGCAACCAAACTACTCAACTAAAAGGTTAAGTATATGAAAACAACTCAATTTAACTCTCTCTTTATCGAGGCGAAGCACGAGGTGCCAAGCCCTCACCACAAAGTCATGATCGTCATGCACGGGCTTGGAGATTGCAAAGAAAGCTATCTTCCCTTTATTGGGGAAATCAATGTTACAGGACTTGCTTATGTCCTTATTGATGCGCCTAGGCCCTACCCAATTGGTAGCTCTTGGTATGATCTGCCTCCAGCAAATCCAATGATTGGAGTAAAAGAGTCAAGTGACAAGGTCATTAAACTAATTGAAGAACTTAAGGCCAGTGGTTATCAAAATGATGATATTTTTCTTTGTGGCTTCTCACAGGGAGGCTGTATTGCGCTTCATACTTTTTTTAATTACAACCATAAACTCGGTGGTGTCGTGGCCCTTAGTCCGCGCGTCTTCTATAGCGAACTCAATAAGTCTCTTTCTGATCAAGCGAAAAAGACTCCCCTTTTTATGGCCCACGGAGAATTTGATCCCGTCATTCCCTATACGGAAGTAAGCGAAGCCCAGCATCTCATTAGAGAGCAAGGATTAGATGTAAGTTTTTATGCCTATGAAATGGAGCACGAAATAGACCCCATAGAAATGAAAGACCTGAGAGAGTGGCTTAACGAATATCTTTAAGGCCACGAGAGATTAAGCTCCTCCTATTGAAGAGGAGCTTATATTATTTAGTGGTCGTGACCACCAATAGCTTCATCATCAAATGTCTTTACAGCAATAACGAGAGAGATTGGAAGAAGTGCCCAAATCCCAACTAAACAAAAAGCAACAAATGCATCAAAACCCATAACGCTATCCTTTAAAAAATAATTAGAAATCCTGATAAATATAATCAAAAAATCACAAAGTTGAAAGTGATCTTAGATAATTTTATCACAGAGATCTTTTTATAGAAATTATTATGACCTTTCGGCATAATCTCCCTATGAATTCACTTAAATATATACTATTTCTCCTGATGACATCATGCACGGTGATAAGTTCAACCCCCTACAGCGGTCCTAAAAGTGACCACTTTAATGGCAAGACCTTTGAAAACTACCTAAAAGATCCAGGTAAAAAGAGTTTTTGGCGTTTCGTCAAAATGAAGTACTTTGACGATCCATGGCCAAAGTGGCCAACGGAGTTTGATAAGGTAAAACCAGTAGCCCCAGATAAGACTCATCAAGCGAAAGTGACTTTCATTAATCATGCGACACTTTTAATTCAACTTGATCATCAGAATATTCTCACTGACCCAATTTGGTCTAATAGGGCCTCTCCTTTTAGTTTTGCAGGTCCTGCCCGAGTTACAGAACCTGGAGTGAAAAAAGAAGACCTTCCAAAAATTGATGTCATTCTCATTAGTCATAATCACTATGACCATCTCGATCTTGAATCTCTTAAGTACCTCTCTAAAAGAGATAGACCACTCATTCTCATTGGTCTTGGTAACGATGTTCTTCTCAAAGAAAATGGTATTGAAAATGTAAAAACACTCGATTGGTGGGAGTCCATTGAGATTGAAGAAATAAAATACAGTTTTACGCCCTCTCAGCATTGGTCCGCTCGAGGACTACGCGATCGAAATCAAACGCTCTGGGGAAGTTTCTGGATAGAGGGTTCAAAGAAGATCTACTTTGCAGGAGATACAGGCTTTGGGCCGCACTTTCATATGATTAAAAGCCGCCTAGGCTCTCCCGATCTCGCCCTTCTTCCCATTGGAGCCTATGAACCGCGCTGGTTTATGCGCTACGCTCATATGAACCCAAAAGAAGCACTCGATACCCATCATCTTCTTGATGCTAAAACATCAATTGGCATCCACTTTGGAACTTTTCGTCTGACAAAAGAGCCCTACGATGCACCTAAGAAAGATCTCTTAGAGGCCATAAAAAATGATCCATTAAAAGATGATTCAAAATTCTATGTTCCCTACAACGGGGAGCAGTTTCTATTCTAAAAACTGCTGATGCTTTTGCTCTAACTCAACTTCCAATATTTTTTGAAAGCGATTTGAAATCTTATTGGAAGTTATATTAATGCGATCAACATCTTTAGTAACAGCATTTAAGTGTTTAGAGAGATCACCCCACCTTTCCTGATAACGCTTGAATTCTTCTCCAAGTTTATTAATCTCTTCATGCATCACACCCATATACTTATTTCTTTCAATATTAATAAGCACTGATTGAAGTGTCGTTAGTGTTGCCATAAAAGTAGTAGGAGAAGCAATCCAGATACGGCGTGAGTTGGCGTACTCTATGACTTGAGGGTGATAGGCGTGTAGTTCAGCAAAGATCGCCTCTGCCGGTAGAAACATTATCGCCTGATCAGAAGTTTCATTGGTGATGATATATTTATTAGCGATATCATCGATATGTTTTTTTACATTTCTTGCAAATTCTTTTTGAGCAAAAGCTCTTTGCGATTCATCTAGTTCCTTATCAAACATTCTTTTAAAGTTTTCTAAAGGAAATTTTGAATCGACACAGATATTACCTGTTGGCTCAGGCATAAAGAGGATGGAATCGACAATCTTGCCAGTTGAGAGCTTATGCTGAAGAGCATAGACCTTATCGTTCTTATCGCCAAAGACACTAGCAAGAAGGTGATTAAGTTGAACCTCTCCAAAGATTCCACGACTTTTCTTATCTGTTAAAACATCTTGAAGTGAGACAACATTACTTGAGAGAGACTCAATCTTCTTTTGTGCTTCATCAATTCTGGCAAGTCTTTGAATGACATTGGCAAATGTCTCATTGGTCTTTTTAAACCCTTCATCGAGATTTTCTCTCACTCGATTTGAGATTTTATCCAGTCTTTCTTCTAAGACATTGTTGGTATTTACAAATTCCTTATGGAGACTATCTTTCATCTCCATTTTAAAGTTTCCAATCTCTCGATTGATCTTCTCACGATTCTCTTCTTGCCTAAGAACAAGAGTTTCTCGAAGTTCAGCAAAGTTCTGAAAAATGAAATTACTCATCTTTTGAAAGGAGTTCTCTCCACTATTCTTTTTCCAAAGAATGAAAAGAAGGCAGAAAATAAGAAGTGAAAATATACTATTTAGAATAAGAAAAGCGAGCTGCATTTCGTAAAAATCCTTTTTTACTGTCTTGTACCAAAAACCCTACTCAACCATAATAATAGAAAACAAGAAGAAACTTAAGGAAATAATATGAAAGTAGCTTATATTGTCTTTGCATTTGCCATGGGTCTTTTGGTCCCCTTTCAAGCAATCATCAATTCGAGACTATCAACTCTTATTCAAAGCAATATTTCAGCGGCCCTCATCTCCTTCACAGGAGGATTTCTGGTCTTCTTAACACTTAATCTTTTACTACCAATTCCCTTTCCTTCGCCATCAAAACTACTCTCCCTTCCTCCCTACGTTCTCATTGGAGGACTCATTGGAAGTGTCTTTGTTCTCTCTGCGATAATGATTGTTCCTAAACTAGGATCGATGGGATTTGTGGCGCTCATTGTAACAGGACAACTGGTTATGTCTCTAACAATGGACCATTTTGGAATTCTAGGACTCCCAGTGAATTCAATCAATCCAATGAGAGTCCTTGGGGCTCTTTTACTTTTGGGCGGTGCTGGTCTGATTCTCAAATACTAGAGTTTGATCAATGAGATCAAGACCATTGATCCAATTCCCCTGAACGCGCGTTCCCCAGTGTAAGTGAGGAGCACTTGATCTTCCTGTATTTCCAGAGAGTCCAAGAATATTTCCCTTCTCTACAATCGTTCCAACTTTGGCATCAATTTTTGAAAGGTGGCAATAGAGAGTGAAAATCCCTAGCCCGTGATCGACGATCACTGTCTTTCCATTAAAAAAGAGATGCCCCGTAAAGACAACTTTTCCGCGATTAGAAACGGGAATCGGCGTTGGTCTTCTCGCTCTAAAATCGACTCCAGAGTGCCAAGATTCCTTTTTGTTATTAAAGATCCTCTTAGTTCCATAGACAGAAGTAACCTTAGAATTTAGAGGTCTGACAAAAGCTCCTGTAAAGAGTGCGCGATCCATAATCGCCTCACTATAGACCTTTTTCAAAATTTCTTTTTCTTTTAACCAACGTTGAACGTCTTTTTCAGCGAGATCAACGTGCTTCTTTGGAACATTGAGCTTATTGAAAGGGTATTCATAAGGAATGACATTGAAATTCATCACATGAAAACTGAGATAAGTATTCTTATCGAGCTTCTTTTTGATAAAACAAGAGAAACTAGGTCCTACAGCATAATAGTTAGCAGAGACAAAGGCGCGATAATAATCTCCAACTCGATCCATACCGACAACTTTCTCATCACAATAAAGCTCCCCATCGCGAAATGAGTTTTTCACAGGAACATAAACCAGTTTCGTCGAGCCAGGGTGAATATTGTAGTCTTTGATCTCGATATCTTCTTGGGCAAGTCTCACAACTTGGTCGTTCTTCAAATTTCCAATATGAGAACAACTTACAAAGAATGTAGCGAGTAGTGTTAAAGGTATGATCCTTAAATCCATAGATTCTCCTTATTTGTCCCCTATTATGGGAAAAAAAATGCAAAATTTAAAGGATAGTCACAAGAAATTCCTCTCCTGTAGCCAATAAGCGTGAAAAACGTTATATTTTTTTAGTTAATTAAGGAGATTTACAATGAGTAAAGTTGGTACCCCTAAAGGGACAAGAGATTTTTCACCGTCACAAATGGTGAAAAGAAACTATTTATTCAACACGATTAAAAAGAGTTTCACTCAATATGGATTTATGCCACTTGAGACTCCTTCTATGGAAAATCTATCAGTTCTCACAGGAAAGTACGGAGAAGAGGGAGATCGCCTTCTTTTCAAAATTTTAAACTCAGGTGATTACCTTAAAAAGGCCAACGATGAAGATCTAAAGGCCAAAGACTCAAAGAAGCTCATTAAGCAAATTAGCGAAAAAGGTCTTAAGTATGACCTCACAGTTCCCTTTGCTCGCTTTGTCGCTCAAAATCATGGTCAACTGGCCATGCCTTTTAAGAGATTTCAAATTCAACCTGTATGGAGAGCTGATCGCCCGCAAAAAGGACGATATCGTGAGTTCTTTCAATGTGATGCTGACAGTGTTGGAAGTGATTCGCTTCTTTGCGAAGTTGAACTTGTCCAAATTTACGATGATGTCTTTAAAAATCTAAATATTGAAGGCGTTCAAATTGAAATCAACAATAGAAAAATCCTAGCGGGAATTGCCGAAGTTCTTGGAGCCTCGGATAAGCTGGTCGATATGACTGTTGCCATCGATAAGCTCGATAAAATTGGAAAAGAAAAGGTTCTCGAAGAGCTTAAAGAGAGAGGCTTTGAGCAAGATAAACTCGAAAAGATTTCTCCACTCTTTGAACTTACAGGGTCAAATAGCGAAAAGCTAAACTCAATGAAAGAGTTTTTAAAAGATAGTGAAACAGGTCTTCTTGGAATTAGTGAGCTTGAAACCATTTTTAAATATACAGACAAGCTTGGAGTAGAAACTCTCAATTTTGACGTAACACTCGCTAGAGGACTTGATTACTACACGGGAGCAATTTACGAAGTAAAGCTACTCGATGGATCAATGGGAAGCATTGGGGCCGGTGGTCGCTATGACAACCTTACAGGTGTTTTTGGCCTCAAAGGTGTTTCAGGGGTTGGAATTAGTTTTGGTGCTGATCGAATCTTTGATGTTATGGAAGCAAGAGACCTCTTTCCTAAAAACCTAGAAAACTTTCTCGATGTTCTATTTATTAACTTTGGTGATGAATCTCAAGATAAGTCACTAGAGCAACTTTTAAAAATAAGAAAGGCCAATCTTAGAGCTGAAATTTTTCCAGAACCTGTCAAAATGAAAAAACAAATGAAATATGCCAATGCTAAAGGTTCTCGATTTGTCATTATGATTGGAGAAGATGAACTTAAAGAAGATATGCTCGCCTTAAAAAATATGGAAACAGGTGATCAAGAAAAGGTCTCAATTGAAAGGGCCATTGAAATAATCTCAAAATAAAAAAAGCACCCTAATTAGGGTGCTTTTTTTATGCGCTTTTTTTCGTTTCTAATTCTTTTGCATAAACCAAGCGATTTAGATCACTCACCACAGTAGCGATCCCAAGGGCTTCATCTTTAAGGACTCGAACATTATTTGTCGATTCTGAGGCAATATTTGAATTCTCATGGGCAACAATATCAAGCTCTCTTACCGCAGCTGTAATCTGCTGAACACCAGATGACTGCTCGATACTGGCCTGAGCGATTTCAGCAACTTTGTCATTTACAAGAGAGACATTTTGAAGAATTTCATCCAAGGCAATACCGCATTTATTGGCAATCTCAGTTCCCGTTTCAACTTTCTCTCTCCCTTTTGCAATAAGGACATCAACACTTCCCTGAGTTTGTTCAACGATTGACTTTACTTTCACAACACTTTTTTCAAGCATATCAGAAATTTCATTGGCCGCCTGACCACTCATATTAGCAAGATTACCTACTTCCTCTGCGACAACGGCAAAGCCTTTTCCATCTTCTCCAGCTCTTGCAGCTTCAACCGAAGCATTGAAAGAAAGTAGTTTTGTCTGAAAAACAATATCATTAATGACCTTGGTTTTTTCTCCAATCTCATTAATAATTTGGACAATCTCTTCTATCTGCCTATTACTCTCTTGCATCTGATTGGTAATATCGTTATTAGACTCATTGATATCCTCAATAGCACGAATCATATCTGTAATAGTCATTTTCCCATCAATGGCCACTTGATTGGACTTCGTTGAAAGATCTTTTGAATAAGTTGATGATTCTGTATTTCGATCAATCATCGCTGAAATCTCATCAATGGAAGCGGCCGTCTGCTGTAGACTAGAAGCCTGCTCTGTGGAAGCACTCGAAAGTCTTTGACTTTGATGCTCCATACTTGTTGAAGTGCTTCTTAAAGACTCTGCTCTTTTAGATAAATTTTCAACAACCATTTGAATAGGTTTTGTAATCGAGTTTGAAAAGTAGAGAGAAAAGGCAATAATCACGATTCCAAAAAAAGCTCCAATGAAAAAGGCAACTTTATAAATATCATAAAGAGAACTCATGGCCTCAGACTCACTTTGTGTTGTAAACAAGGCCCAATTCATTCCAAAATCTGGAATATATGAAGAGTAGACAACTTCAGCAACACCAGTACTTCCGATTTTTTCAGAATGGGCAAGCTCGGGCTTATTTTTAAAAGCGGCACTAATTGATCCACCTTTTTTAGCTTTTCCAATTTCACCTTTTTTTACAACCCTTGTACTTCTATATGACGTTGTACCATCTTCATTCATCCCAACGATGTATGTTTCACCCGTTTTTCCAAGACCTGTTCTCTCATTAACGATCGCATCAATTGTATCTGGATGAATACCAAGAGCAATCGCACCGATACTCTCCCCTTTTTTCCATTGACCACGATCAGACGAGTTTGGAGCAAAGCGAGTAATAAAATAAGCATTGAAATCGCCACCATCTCTTATTTTCATATAATCGACAAAGAGGATTCCAGAATCAGCACTATAGGAGTTATCGAGAACATTTTTAAGAACCTTTCCAAAACCACCTTTATCCAGAGCATTCATTCCGACAATTGTAGAATCTTTTCCAGAAGCGAGAATCTCTCCTTTATTGGAAATGAGAATCAGATCATCAAGGTCCATTTCATTAGCTGAAGTTTTTAAGAATGGATCGTACTTTTTATGAGCTGATTTATACTCATCTGAAGACTTTCCAAAAGAAGTTCCCTCTTCATAGAGAACGAAAGCATCTTGAAATTTTCTATGGCGACTTAGAAAAAGAGACATTGAATTAAAAGTTTTCATCTTCTCTTTAACTCGTAATTTTTTTGATTTTTGAATCGCACCTAGCTTTTGCACAATTTCAGATTTTACTGAAGGCTCTGCTTTTTTGATCGCCATCACAAGACCTGAGGCAAAAGGAATCAGTGACACTAAAATGAAACTTACAATCATTTTCTTTTTCAAATCCATAAAGAACACCCTTCTTTTAAATGCTTCATTATCTATCCTATCGTACATAAACAAAAGTTTCTTAATACCTTTATAAAGGGGTGTCTTTCTATTACAGGAGGAATTTTTTAGAGGGGATAAATCAAGAAAATGATAAGATTGACCACAATTTAGGTCAAAAAAAAGCCTCCCGATAGGAGGCCTTCTTTATCTCTTAAGAGAAGCTTAATTAAGCAAGAATATCGTATGGACGAATAGTCTTTCTACCGTTAGCTTCACATCTCTTTTGAGCTTGCTCAACTAGCCAGTAAACGTGCTCGTTAAGTGCGCTTAGAGTGTCAGCAGAAACGTTGAACCCTTTACCTTTTAGAGCTTCTTTTGTTTTAGAACCAACTAGTAGCATCTCTTTAGTTGCTTTTTTTGCTGGTTTCTTAGCTGCTTTTTTTGCAGTTGTTTTCTTTGCTGCTTTTTTAGCAGCTGGTTTTTTTGTTGCTTTTTTCTTAGCTTTTGCCATGAAAAACTCCTTTTGGGGTGAATAAGACTTCCTCTATTTTATTTTTCACTTCGTGTAATAGTCAACGAAAAAGAAGTTTTTTTTTAACGTTAGAATTTTGACAGCTAGAGTATGATAGGAGTCATTTTAACGACGTTGTGAAATTTCGATTTTCAGATAAAATAATTCCATATTCAATTTAGAAAGGTAGATACTTATGAAAAAGACTTTTTTCACTCTTCTCTTGATCCCATCGCTCGTGCCCTCTTTGACTCACGCTGAATACGCTCCGATTAAGCAATGTAGTTCTTCAAAAGAGTACATCACAACTTATAATTACTTAAAAAACAAAAAAGAATACTCGCTCAAAAATAACGATCTTCTTCGCGTTTCAGATTCCGTTTCTAAAGGTTGCACGAATGCAGCGAAGCGCTTTATCTCCATTTCAAACTTACTCGTTAAAGCTGGTCTTGAAACAAGTGATGCCATCAATACAGCACTAAAGTTTAGCGATAAGTCAGATCGAAGCAGTGAAACATTCATCACCATCTTCAAAGAGTCTTTCCTAAAAGAATATCTTGATCTTGATATCAAATCTGCCGTTGATACTGCTCTTTCACTCTCTCTTAAAGAGATCGAAGATCCAATTCTCATTAGAAATGACTTTCAAAAAATCGTTCGCTTCTGTCTTTCATCACGTGGATTCGACATGTCAGGAAAACACTGCGCAAAGCTAGCTTCCGATGTATTGCAAAATACAGTGAAGTACAACCAGGCCATGAGTTCATATTTCCTGGATCTCTATGAATTTAGTACTGAGAATCAAAAGTTAAATCTCGCCCACTTTCAAGCACTAGAGTTAGCGAAAGAAATAACGTCATTTGGACCTGAATCAATTAAGAATTTTAAGAATGGTTATCTTTTTGCCATCTCTAAAAAGGGTCTTGATAAGAATAAGAAAGAGGCCATCGAATTTGCTAAATTGATGGCCAAAAGAACCATTGAATTAGAATCTAGCGGAAAATAAGAATCCAGGGGCCCATTGATTATTTCCAAGGTTGAAAACACTTGAAGTAAGAATTGGGCCATATACTTTCTTTTTATAAGATTTTTGATCTCTCCATACCCTCTCTCTTTCAGATTCAAAGAAAAGTGGTCCAAAGGCCGCAACAATTGAAAGAGCATTGACTAGCTCAGAAATATTATCCTTTTCAACATTGCTCATCATATAAGCACCAGCTCCCGCATTTGTAAGAGCAGACATCCACTTCAACCTTTTTGAAAGACGAGCTGCCTTTTTGAGACCTTCTTCAGCAAGTCTTTCGCGAATGAGTTGATCTCTATCGGTTTGTCCTTTCGCTTGTATCATTTCACGGTAGCTATTTTCGTAAAGACCATGCTGATTTGAGAGGTAGTAATTAATTCCCAACCAAGCACCTCCGACAACAACACCGGCCCAAGCAGATTTTTTATCAGGGTCATCATTCTCATCGACATTACCAAATTGAAGAAGCCCTGCTGTTAGAGTAGTCATGGCAGAAATTTGCATAGGTAATTCAGAGAAAAAATTCGCCTTTTTTTCTTTAATCACCATCATTTTAAGGCGCTCACTTGCTCTTGGAGTAACCTCTAATTCTGGGTAGTGAAGTTTGTCTGCACTAAGAGACTGAAAACTCAACAAAGTAAAAAAACCTAAGCAAAGGCCCTTAGAAAAAAAATCCCTCATGGAAAAGTCCTTTTTAAGAATATCGTTTATGGATAGAATACCTATTAATTAAATCACTTTTTCGAATGAACGTAAAAGTGAGAATTATTTACTCCAAGGATTTGGTATGAAGATAATCTTAATTTCGTTTTCCCTCCTTTTTACTCAAGTAACTCTAGCAACCCCTGTCATTGGTAAGGCCACAAAAGTAAGAGGAAAGGTAACTCTTCTCAATGTTGGTGAACGAGATGCAAGAGTTGTTAAAGCAGGAACTCCTATAAGAAAAGATACTTCAATTTTAACCGAGAAAAAAAGTTTCGTTCAAATCACACTCTTTGATAAATCTAAAATCATCTTAGGACCAGATAGTAAAATGATTATTGATAAAGTTCCGAAACAAGATACTGGGATAGTTAACTTGATGAAAGGTAAAGTTCGATCTGAGGTTAAAAAGGCGGCTACAAAAAATAAAGACAAACTTTATATTAGAACACAAACTGCGGCCATAGGGGTTAGAGGGACAGATTTTCAAACAGTCTATAACCCACAAAATAACATCACTTCCCTTCTTACTTTTGAAGGTGAAGTTGCCATGGCCAAGACTGAAAAAACCAAAAACCTTATGGACAACGAAATTCTAAAAAGAGAACTCGCAAAAGAAAATGTAACAAAAGTTAAAAATGGACGCTATGCCTCTGTAACAAAGAACTTAGAAAAGACAACTAAACCAATAAAGATTTCACCTGTACAGTATACGAGGTTGAAACTTAACAAAGAGCTTTTAGAAGACAAGAAAATCAATGAGAAAGTATTTGAGAAAGAACTGAAAAAAACAGTCAAAGAATATGCCGCGATTTCAAAAGAAGAGAAAAAAGAAAATATCGTCGCAAAAAGAGAATACGATGTTAATAACAAAAGCTACCGCCCAACGGCTGGAGGTGTTCTAGATTTGGAGACAGGACTCTATATTCCTCCTACAATTGATGACAAGAAATTTAACAAAGAACTTAATATCTATGAACTCGACACAAAGAAAGGTTCTATTACATCTAGTGGTAGCTATATTCCACCTAAGGGAATCAAGCTCGATGCGATTAAAGGTTTCGTTGGAGATGGAAAGAAAGAAGAAGTCTCAAAGCTAAACAGAGAAATTCAAGGCCAGCTTGTGAAACCAAAGAAACCTACTCTGGATGATTTAAATTCAGATGGTGAAGATAGTTATGATAAGTATTTTATAATCGAATAAAATGATCCTATAAGAGATTCAGTCTCTTTTTAAAAGCCTCATTTTGCATTTCGACAAAGGTGTTACGATAATGGGAACTAACCGGCTCGTAACGCCAAGTTGGATCAGAATACTTTGATTTAATCTTGTCTAGCTCACTGGCAATTTGTAATCCTAAGGGGCTTTTCTTTTTCGCCTTAAGATCACTCGAAATTTGTAGTGTCGTAAAATTTGGAAGAGTACTTTTAATTGAATTCATAAAACCTCATCACGATCAATAACCAAGTCATTATATAGGATACTTGAGTTCTAACCCCCTCTAAATAGATATAGTGGAATATTTTTCGATACTTAATTCCCCTTTTAAAAGTGAGATAATAGATGGACCATTGGCCTAAGTGCCAAGATTTTGTTGGAGATCCTATGACTCGCTTATTTATCCTCATTCTAGTCTTTGTTCAAAATAGCTTTGCCATTGAAGGTGTCTATACCGTTATTGTTCAAAAACAAGAGCAGAAAAAACAAAGTCGATGGTCTCTTGCAGACTGGCTGGCCACAAAAAAGAGAATCGCACTCATGGATCAATGGCTCGCTCTTAACACTGAAAGTAATATCTTTGAAATGATTGTTGATTACCAACACTATGAATTCGATGATGCTTTTTTAAGTGAAACAAAAGTTTCTGATAGAGCCAATTTAAAAATGTTTGTTACTCTCCTTGGACTTGAAGCAGAAAAAGAATGGTCAACTTCGCAGCTTAAAACAAATCACTACAACTTAAGCTTACGACTCCTTGGAAGCTCGCAACAATCGACTCATGTCAATCTTCTGTGGGGCTATAAAGAAATTGAAACGAGAATCTATGGGGATTATCGAACTCAATTCTATGGAGCTGAAGGAGATCTCTATTTACTGAGTTTCTTAGGTGCAAGTGGAAGATTTGAAAAGATTCGCCAAAGAGCAAATACCATCTCGAAAGTCGAGGGTGAGAAATCGCGCTTTGGAGGCTTTCTAGAATTTTACTTCATAAGACTTTACTATCATAAAACAATTGAGAAATATTCTTTTGACTCTGGAACTTCTGTGACGAGAAAAGAAAGAAATGGAGACACCTTTGGCATCTCCCTCTATCTGTAAACTAATCGCGATTCAATTGCTTAAACATGGATTCAATAGATGTTAGTCCGTACACAATTTTCTTCATAAAAGAATTGCTATGGGGAACGAAAATGAAATTAGGATGGGACTTATAAAGATTGTGTAAGCGACGATCTAGTTCAATGGCCTTATCCAAAGTTTCATTTCGAACAGGATTTCCCCCTTCTATTGAAATTCCACCAACAGCGGCCGTTTCAAAAAAGATAATGGCATCATAGCGAGCAAGCTCCTGCTCCAAAGTAGTATTATTCTCTTTAAAGAACTCCTCTTCTCCCCCTGGCCAATAAGCAGCACCATCAATTGTCCCCCTATCGCAAAGAAGCATTCTTCCTGGATAGATACTTGTATGAAGATCCTCGTTGTTTACTTGAACACTGTAAATAGCCTTTTGAGTATGAAGCACCCCCTCAGGGTTGTCTGTTCTTGGAAATCCTCCTGAAAAGAGCATTGTGGCCGTCTCAGGAACGATGACAACTTTATCTCCGAGCTCTCGCCTAAAAAGATCGGCCGCCGTACTTTTTCCACCACCAGGTCCACCCGTTAAACAAATCTTCCCACACTCTGAACCAGTTAACTTATTCATTTAAACCTCATTTTTGACTCATATTTTAGGCGCATGATCGAATATTCAATCACTTAATAGATTTTGCTACAAATATGAATAAATTTCCAAAAAATCTTTACCATTCTTAACTATTAAGTCATTTTAGTGCTCTTTTCACGATTTTCAATAACTTATATTGAAAACTAACAGGAAAGACTCAATTTCACGCCCACTAGTGAGAAAATATCTTCATGATGAAATTGATTATCACCACACTGATTTCGACATTCTTATGCTCAAGTGTTTTTGCTGGCTCATCGCGAGCGCAAGCAAGACTAACCGTTTATTCGAGTGCCCATATCAATGACTCTTCTCTCAAGATGAAGTCTAATCAAAATGTCACTCTTCTCGTTGAAAAGAAAACTCTCAATGTAAATTCAAAGAATGGAGATATCACTATTCCAAAAAATAGTGAACTTGTTGAAATTATCTTCTAATAAATGACATCGACAATAAAATAACCAAAATAGCTACCAGAAGCCTGTCCGTTTGGAATTTTTTGTAACTTAGCCCCAACTCTGAGCTCCTTTTTCCCTTTTCTATTAAGACTTCCAGATATATTTGGTCGAGACTTAAAGCTTCCAACCTTTAAAGTTTGAGAAGGTGTTGAAGCAGAGAATAACTCTACCTCCGATGGAAGAATGACCATAAAAGAGCGATTTGGCTCACCTACAATATCAAAGCGAGCATTATTAGTGTCCGCCTTACTGGGGCGAATTGTTTTTGCGGAATCACCTTGAACGAGTGTTCCGAAGTTTAGGTTCTGAGTTGTAGTAACCGTCAACCCAAAAGTTAAGTTTGAGATACTCAAAAACAAAAGAATGAGAAATAGACTTTTCATCAAAAATGTACTCCTTCAATAAAGAGACTATCACCTTCTTTAGGCATCGAGATCTTTTTTTCAATAAACCTCTTAGGACATTCATCGCATTGAAATTTTACCGTTAAATCTCCAGGAACAACATTGGGAACAAAGAAGTAACCATCATTTTCAATCTTAAATGTAGAAATCTCTATTCCCTCTTTAACAATGGAGCCTTTAACCATCGAAAGATTATTAGAATCACTTCGACTAACCTCCCCTTCAAGATCCCCTCTTACAACAAGAGGAAAATAAACAACGGCCGTCTTTCCAGCACGGGCCCAGACTCTTTTCCCTTGCTCAAGAGATTTCAAATAAATATTTTCAACGTTTTTTAAACTCACACGAAGATCTGTTGGTCTCTTAGGTTGAATGAAGGTAAAAAATGAGCGCCCATATTTGTCAGAAACTCGAGTTTCATTACCGGCCAATTTTCTTACTTCAACTCCCTCAACAGGGGTTTCGCTATTATCCATTTTTCCATTGTTGTTGAGATCGTGAAAAACCAAAGCTTTAATATTTCCATACTCACTTGTTGATCGATCAAAGAACTTCGTTCCAATCTGGTCATCATAGGTAAGACCGTAGGAGAGATTTAGCCCAAGAGAAATATCTTTATCTGAATTAACCTCAAATTCATGACCAAGAGAAAAGTGATCAAAGCGCTTATCTGATCTATAATTCAAGGCCAAGAGTTTTTTATCATATTGATAGATTGAATTAAGTGAGTAATTGGATTTGTCCTCATTTACAAAACGAAGACCTAATTCACTATCAACTAACCCTTGCTCGTCAAAACGATTTTTAAGACGAATATAATTTCGATTCCAACTGTAGCGAACAAAGTATTCATTTAAAAACTTCTCTTGCTCGATATTAAATGTTCCAGAAAGATAGAATTGCCCTACAGAATACGAAAGACGATGTAACTGAGAAAGACCATCACTACTTTGATTCACCTTCATTTCTTTTTTCATGTCACTATAAAGCTGAAGATTTCGTATAAAGCGCAAAGGAATTAACGTTGTTAATCGATAAGAGTAATCCAATGGATTCTTCTCACCAAGAAGTGATGTCTTGAGATTTGAATTATTGATATACGTTATATTTGTATTGATACCAAAGAGATTAAATTTTGAGCTCAATTCCATCGCCCTCTTTTCCTTTTGAAATAGAGTACGATAATCAATAACCATTCCACTAAAAAATGTCCCTATACCAATGCCTTGATAATACTCATTCGAATGAACACCAAATGCCTCAAGTTTAAACCGATCCAGGATATTAGTCGTCGCTTCAAATGAATAGTAATCATTGTGATCCTTATCCTTTCCCATACTCGTTGAATAGATCACTTTTCCCCTCTTTGAGAATTCTTGACCAATTGAGAGAGTATCTTCTTTGTAGCGAACTTCTCCCTTTGGCCCATAAAAAACAAAGCGAAAACGGTTAACGCCATAATAGAGATCAACATTTGAAAAAAGATAACGCTGCTCACTTTGACTTCCAATTTGGCGTCCAAGAAACACATCGTTGTGATAAAGCTCAACTTCCCAACCGCTATCTAGTGGTCCAGAAAAGTCTTTCTTTGTAAAATGAGTTGATTCCTCAAGGGATTGATTTGAGAGATAGAGACCTGTTATCTTTTGTCCTCCACCAAAGAGAGAAAGACTCGGACTATTAAAGTGGTGAATCTTGACTTCGCTTAACCCTAGATTTCCAATGGCCTTAGCATTGTGATCGTTCTTTTCAAAGCTTAACCACCAAGAATCTCTTTTATTATTGGTTCCTCTATAATTACCAAGAGTCTCAAATGTAAGGATTTCTCCCGAGATAGAACTTTGATGAGTGAGATCTGAGGTCTTTTTATTGGCACTACTTCTTTTAAAAGAATACTTTAGGTCTTGACCGAAATTAAGTCCATCAATGAGATCTCTTTTCACTGGTTGCTCATTGAAATGCTGCTCTGTCTTTTTTGATGAGACTTTCTTATCTTCTCTCATATTTCTTGCAACAGGAGGCAATGTTCTAAAAGTCTTCAATATAATGGAGGAAGAGAGCGAATCAATCTTGAATTTAATTGGTAATAATTTTTCGAGCATAGCACTGTCAACGAGAACCTCGTCAATCAGCTCAACATAAGACTCACAAGGAAAGCTTTTGATTTCGTTTTTAAACGTTAAGTGGCACTCTTGAAAATCTATTCGATAGTGGTCTCTCTCATCAATGATAAACCCCTCCGCGTATTTCTTTTCCTTAGAGAATTTAATTTCAATTCCTGTGATATCAAAGAAGTCGATTAAAGGCACATACCAACGATTATTCATATGATATGAGATGAGAGCATCAGAGAGAACAAATCCCTTCTCTGTTTTTACCAGCATGATTCGTTCATTATCGTACCATTGATCGTTGGCAAAGGAGACTTTTCCAAAAACAATAGTAAGAATAAGGAAGAAAACACCTATTTTTTCCATACAAATTGATCGACAGCAAGGGCCTGTCTTGAGTATTCATTTTTGTAAAAACGAATCTCATACTTTCCTTCGGGATCCTTTGGTTTAGTAAACTGAAAAGAAAAAAGTCTTTCATCCACATAGGAACTTACACCATTAACAAGGCTTACAAGCTCTTCTTTTTCGTTGTTAACTTTGAAAACTTTAAAGGTTCCAAATGGAAAAACTGGACCCTCTTTTTTCATGACGACACTATAGAGTTGGCCTTCTTTAGAATCACTCATATGAAATTTTTCCAAACTAATCTTAGATTTTGATCGCCCTTTGGAATAAATGACAGGAACATTGATTGCGACTCGCGCATCAACTTTCATCATAACAAAATTGTCTCTTCCAGAGGCATTATCAACTTCTTTTTTAATAGGTTCAAATCTTATGTGTGCCCTATAGTCCCCACTTTCAAGTTTTGCCGTCTTTCTTACCATAAAGCGAACGACCTGCTCTTGCCCAGGAGCGAGGACGACTCGTCGAGGAGAAAATCTTAAATTATTTATAATTGATCTTTCTTCTTCTTTAGGTGAATCAACTCTTACCATTCTTCCCATATAATCTTGGCGATAAAACACAGCACTAACTTTATAAGTTGTCTTTTCACTTCCCTTATTTCTAAGAGTGACTGTTGCAGCTTTTGCACGCGTTGATAATTCAATTTTAGTTGGAAACACCTGTAAGTTGGCAAAACTTGAAACTGATAAAAGAAAACCTATAGTGAGAGCAATTAATTTCATGATCTTCCTTAACTTCAAAAGAGACCCCTCCTATTTGAAGAGGGGTCAATGAAAGCTTAGTGATTAGTAAACAACGTCAACTGTGAAGTTTGTTGAGTAGTTTCCTACAACTTGAGTTCCACTTAGGGCCGCTCTTGTTGCACCAACTTTAAGCGTCTGTGCACCTGAACCATCAAGTAGTCCGTTAGCACCAACAGCTGGAGTTGAAGCAAATGAGTCTACGGCAATTTGCTCATCCGCACTTGAACCAGCTCCCGTTGTCATAACAACGGTACCATCAGCAGGAAGAGTAATCGTATAGGCCGTATTTGGTTGTCCTGTTACAGAAAATTCTGCTGCAGAAGCATCTCCAGGAGCAACTAGATTTGAAGCATCACCTTGAACTGCTGATCCAAAGTCAAGGTCAGCAACTTGAGTGATATTAATAGCAGCTGTAACAACTGCGAGGGCCTGAGCTGTGGCAGATGCAGCCTTAGCTGAATCGATTGTTAAAACACCAACAGTGGCCATAGAAAGAAAACATGTCGTAGCGGCAATTTTTTTAAAGTTCATAACTTCTCCTTTTGAATTCGTTACCCTATTTCATTTTGTGGTTAACTATTCGGTTAAGAAAATTAACTCTTGAGAAATTACGAATAGATAAGCATCAAAAAAGAGATTTTGCTTGATTTTCGGGAACTTAGAATTTTGTCAGATTTTTCAAATATTTGCAATAACAAATATTTAATTCAAGACATGTGGACTAAAGTAGCATTTAAATATTGTATTGTTCTGATTTTGAGGAATCGAGAGATGCCCTTGATGGTTTTGAAGAATTTGCTGAACTAAATCGAGACCCAGGCCACTACCAGAGAGAAAGTCTTTCTTCTCAACTCTTCTTTGCAGGATTTTCTCAATTTCTTCCTCTCTAAGACCACGGCCAGAGTCTTGAACTGTAAAAACAAAGTGACTCTCCGTTTGCTCGAAAGATAATTTAATCCATTTATGATCGAGGTTTTCAATTGCTTTTGTTGCATTACCAAGAAGATTATGAAGAACTTGAATAACTTGTACGACCTGGCAATGAACCCTTATCGACTCGAGTTGACCAATATCAGGAAAGTTAAATTCGATACCCTTACTTAAAAGAACATCGCCAAAAGTTTGAACAACAGTTTCAACGATGCGTGAAACTTCAACTTCTTCAAAAGGAGTATCAAAACTTTTGTGTCCATAACTTAAGGCCCATTTTGAAATATTATCAATTAACTCTAGAGATGTTTGCATCTTGATAAGAACATCTTCAGAAGGGCTTTGATTAACAAGTGAGGCATCAGCAACTTGGTTTGTTAAAATTTTTAAATTGGAAAGCGCACTATTGATTTCGTGCACGAGAATGCTACTTTTACGCCCAAGGGCCTGTAGACCAGTGTTGATCGTCATAAGTCTCGAGCAAGGAAGCGAGTTTTCAAGATCGACCATGGTTCCAAAAAGTCCTAGGATCTCGCCTTGTTCATTGTAAAAGCAATTTTTAAAAACGCGAAATTTACGAATCACCCCATCAAAACAATAGACATCGGTATCGTAAACTTGCTTTCCACCACTTTCAAAAAGTCGTTGGTCTTGAAAGTAATATTTCTTTAAAAGATTGTTTGGGGTATTTCCAACGTCATCAAAAAGGGAGCGCCCGATGATCTGTTCTTTTGGTAAATTCAATACTTCACTTGCATAGAGTTCATTGCAATCGAGATAACGTGAATCAACTCCCCTGAAAAAACAAGGAAGAGGCACAGTTTCTAGAATTGTTTGGGTTATTGAATTTGTTAACATGATCACCAATTTTTAATGCTAAGTATTAAATAGCGAAATGAAATTGGCTTTAAAATAAGAAACAAATGTTTTGTTAGACATTTTTTAAGTTTTTCGCAAAATGAATAGAAATTCAGTTATTTTGAAGACTTTAGTCTTTGAATAAAGGATTTTAGCTGCTTTAGGCGCGATGACAGTACCTGACATTCTTCACGAGCAAGCTCTATCTCCTGCGAATCTAGAAAGCCCTCAATCAAAAGAGCTGAGTCTTCAAGGGAATTTACAGGCTCTACAATCTCGCATGAAACAAGACCTAATGACTCAATCAAATTATCTTTATCAGATTGCAATTGATTGGATTCAATTTTTAAAAATTTAATCACCTTTTTATAGTCATCACCTTTTTTAATAAAATTATAAAGAAAAAAGACAAGATAATTAAAAACAACAATGGATAAAAAGGCGTGAAAGGCCATGAAGAAATAATCCCACCTTTGTTCATCAACAAATGCTGGATTGATACCCGCAATAAAAATATACTGTTGATCTGATAAATCGATCTTCTTAGTTAATACTTTTCTAAAGAGCTGTGATTTTTCTTTAACAACTTTTTTCAAACTCTCTTCATCGAAATTTTTAAGCTTTCCATTACTTTTAATAAATTCAGCCTGAGAAGAAAAAAAGAATTTATCACCATTAATGGCCTCACCTTTGGCATTGATAATAGAAAAATCGACTTTCTCATCTATTTGAGCGTCTTTTAAAACTTTATCCATATTAATATTAATAATAATCGAGCCGACTCGAACGTCCTCGCTACTGTAGATATTTGTCCCTGCTCTCATCATAGTCGTCAAGGGGTATTGAACTCTCCCTTGCTCGATATTAAAATCAATCATTGAAAAATAAGATGAATAGCGATTGAGTTCAATCATTTCTTTATAGTAGTAGCGATTCGATTTATCTTGAAGGTTTCTCTTATCGACAAAGAGTATCGTACCTCCGTAAGAGTTTAGACGATAGACTTCTAGGCCATTTACATCTAAAAGGCGAAATTGATTAATATTTGTGAAATTAAAGAGAGTTGTTTTTACTCGATGATCGAGAAATTTCTTAAGTTCCTCGTTTTCATTTTTTGAATTTAGAAAATTTAAAACGGCCTTATCACTTTTAAAGGAAAGAACAATGGCATTGAGAAGGCGAACTTCACTCATGATACTTTTTTCAATACTCGCTATATAACTCTTAATTCGTAATTCTTGATTCTCTTCAACGTTATAGAAATAGAATCCACTCATAACCATGAGTATACATATAGCAATACCGAGACTAAAGAAATGGTGATACCACCGTAGTTTCACAGAGAGACTCCATTGTAAGTCACTCTAATTTTACTCGGAAATTGCTATCCGTTATTTAAATTAGTCTAAATTTAAGCGGCAATGATATTTACTCAAAGGAATCTTTAGATATCTTTCTTAAACGGTACTTCATTAAAGAGAAATCAAATTCACTAGCAAAACGCTCTGGAAAGAAACCGAACATTTTATAACGCTTATATTCTGATACTTTATAGCGACTCTTATAACGAAGAAGATAGGGTTTATCTTCCTTGTCAAAACAGACAGAGCTATTTTCAAGAGTTTTAAAAATGTAATTAACCTTTTCGAAGACATCAGGAGCCGGTACACATTTTAATTCTCTTTCTTTTTCAATACGTTCATGAAGCTCAATAGTAGACTCACTAACAGCGTGCATATCTCTTTTATTGCGATAATAGCATTGAACAATATAAGTCTCAGCAAGCTCTCTATAACTCTTATTCGTTTCTTTCACTGAAAGATAATAGTTATAGGGATACTCTTCTTTGGCATTACAGACATCATAGGCCTGCGCCGTACCGAAAATAAATGACATTGCTAATAAAATCGCCTTCATAAAAAACTCCTATCCCTCTAGACATCTCATCCCCAAAAATTTTGGTCAAGAATTGAATACAGGCCAAGGATCTTTTGTTTGAAGCTACTAGTTTCCAAATACTTAGAGTGCGTATTTTTTTCTAATTTTCTACTTCATAAGAAGAGAGAGCAAACAGAAAATATCAATGATGATCAGTCCTAGAGAAACTTCATTTCTCTTACCAAGAACAATTTTTAAAACTGTGTAACTCAAAAACCCCCAGATAATCCCCTGACCAATAGAATATGTTAGTGGAATTAACATCATGCTAAGAAATGCAGGAAGGGCCTCATCAAGATCTTTAAAATTAATCATTGTTATAGAGCGGCTCATGAGAAGTCCCACAAAAACAAGGACTGGAGCTGTTGAAAAGCTTGGAAAAAGAGAAAGGGCCGGAGAGAGAAAGAGAAACGGTAGAAAAAGAAAACCCGCAATAAGGGCCACAAGACCACTTCTTCCTCCTTGAGAGATTCCTGCACCAGACTCAATATAGCTAGTAGCAGAACTTGTTCCAAAAAGACCAGAAATGAGCGTGGCCATGGAATCGACCAAAAGAGACTTTTTTAAATTTCTGGGTTCACCATTGCTGTCTTTTAGATTACCTGCTTCCGAGACCGCGACAAAAGTAGAGAGCGAATCAAAGAGATCGGTAAAGATAAGACTAAAAATCACATGAATAAGCCCTGGAGCGAGTGAATTAGTAAAATCTAATTTTCCAAGAAGAGAGAAATCTGGCGAAGAAATGAGAGTGGCACCAACTTTAACATCATTTAAGAAATGAAAACCAAAAGCACTAAAGAGAATTCCAATAACAAGAGCACCACCAATTTTATAATAAGAAAGAATCGCAATGAAAAGAAGTGATACAAAAAAGAGTGCAACATTAGCATCTAATTTAGCAGCACTAATAAGAGTTGCAGGGTTATCAACGACAACACCACCATTAATTAAACCAATAAGGGCAATAAAAAAGCCTATTCCAGTTGCAATGGAAAGTCTTAAGTTGCGAGGAATTGCCTTAACAATAATCTCTCTTATATTAAAGATACTCATAAGTAGAAAAAATACACCTGACCAAAAGATAGCACCGAGAGCGACATAAGGACTAACTCCCATCCCTAGAACAATACTGTATGTGAAAAAAGCATTAATTCCCATTCCGGGTGCAAGAACAATGGGGTTCTTAGCATAGAGACCCATCATGGCCGAAGAAAAAAATGTCACAATAATTGTCGCCGTAACAACGGCATTAAAAGAAAGACCCGATTGAGCTAGAATCTGTGGATTCACAATAATGATATATGCCGTTGCTAGAAAGGTTGTAATCCCAGCGAGAATTTCAGTCTTAAAATTCGTCTCATTTCGTTCAAATTCAAAATAGTTTGCGATTCTCTCTTTCATTCTTTCCCCCATAATTAAAGGCCAATTATCTAATGAGAACCAAATTAAAGTCCATCTCTATTGCATTAGGGTTTTGTTAGGTTTAGGAGCAACTGTCTAAGTTTTAGACGATATCGAGTCCATACCCACACTATTCAACAACATCAGTTTGGCACCTTATTTGCTTTAAATAAAAAAACAATTTTTGGAGATATCATGAGATTTTTGGACAAAATGCTAGTTTTACTTTTCTGTGCATACGCAGTGACAACGACGGCCAGTGCAGTAGAAATTAACTATCTTAGAAAAGATTCAAAAGCTCAGCAGTACGGTATCCACGTTTGGGGAGAATCTATTAAAAAGTCACAACGAACAGTTTGGCCAGAAGTTCATCCTCTTTCAACAGCAGTCAATCTCGATCTTCAAAATGAATCGCCTTTCTATGTCATCGTTCACAAAAATGGACAATCTGATCTCGGACCAGTTGAAGTTGATCCGACAAAAGGAGAAAAGGTCTTCTTTATTCAAGGAGCGGGTAAGGCCTTTTACAGTAAACAAGAAGCAACAGAAGCTCTTGAAAAAGTCTACGATCTTAAAGGACGTTGGATTGAACAAAGAACTGTAGCATGGCCATCTCAACTTTCACAAAATCATCAAATAGAACTTTATCACAACGATCAAGGTGCTATTCGAGTTAAGGGCAAACAAGTACTCGTTGAAGGAAAAGTGGTCTCTCCAATTAAAGGAACATTAAAAGGAAACTTTCACAACGAAGAAAGTTCTTTTTATAAGAGATGGGCCTTTCTAAGAGATCATCAATTTTCTAAAATAGAATTCGATTTAGATGAATCTCAGGTAAGAGCTCTTGTCAAAGAACATATGGTTGTTGTTATTCGTGATGAGCAGGGGAATATTATTGATAGTTCAGGTCTCCAAAAGGCCGGAGTACTGGATCAATTTTTCAGTAATAAAGAAATAGAACTTGGGGCAGTCGTCTCAAAAAATAAAATCGACATCAACCTATGGTCACCAACGGCAAGAAATATTCGCCTAAGAGTCTATGATAGCGCTAATTCGAAGGAGTACCGCACTATTGAGATGAAAGAGAAAAATGGACTATGGAATAGCGAATTAGCATTGAGTGATGAAAATAAATACTACGTCTATGAGATTGAGCAGTTTCAAAGAGAAGCTGGTGAAATAGAAACACATCTAGTCACTGATCCCTACTCTCTTTCATTAAGTGAAAATAGTAAGAGATCTCAGATAGTCGATCTCAATAAATCTTTTGCTCCTAAAGGATGGAATAAGCACAAGACAACTGAGTACTACCCTCTAGAGTCTCCTACAGATATGACGATCTATGAACTTCATACAAGAGATTTCTCGGTCTTCGACCCAAAAGTGCCAGCAAATGAAAAAGGAACATTCAAAGCGTTCACCAGAAAAGATTCACACGGTATGAAGCATTTAAGTGAACTTGCAAAATCTGGATTAACTCACATTCACCTTCTTCCAATTAATGACATGGCCTCAATTAATGAAAATAGAGAGCAAAGAATTGAACTTACAGACAAAATGGAGAAACTTGATCCAAACCATGAGTTTAAAGATAAAACCATTTTAGAAGTTCTAGAAGGACTTCCTATTGATAGCGATCAGCAACAAGAGATCATGACAAAGATTAAGGATCTCGATGGATTTAACTGGGGATATGATCCTCATCATTACATGGCCCCAGAGGGGGCTTATGCAAGTGACACCAATGGCGGTGCTCGTGTAAAAGAACTTAGAGAAGCCGTTCAATCACTTCATGAAAGCGGACTAAGAGTAATTGTCGATGTTGTTTTTAATCATACCTATGACAATAGTGTCTTTAATAAGATCGTACCAGATTACTACTATCGACTCGATCACTTTGGAGTCGCGACAAAAGATTCTTGTTGTTTTGACACGGCCAGTGAAAACACGATGGTTCAAAAACTAATTAAAGATGCGACAGTCAACTGGGTTCGTCACTATAAATTAGATGGAATTAGATTTGATCTAATGAATTTTCTAACAAAAGAAACACTCGTTGATATCAGAGAGTCGATCAATTCTCTAACGCTTGAAAAAGATGGAGTAAACGGAAAAGGAGTCTACCTTTACGGCGAAGGATGGGATTTTGGCTCTCTCAAGTGGCTTTTACCAGAAGAAAGTCTGCACCAATGGGGAGCAGCTTCACTTAAAATGGGACTTGGAAGTTTTAATCATATCTTTAGAGATAGCATCAAAGGAAAGGGACAAAATGAAAGAGAACTCTTTGTCGATGACTCTTACCTTACTGATAAAACTGAAAATCGCGATCAAGTAAAACTAGCCTTAAGAGCGACAATGAATGACTGGCACGAAGGAATTTATAATAGTCCCGATGAGACGATCAACTATTTGACGGCACATGACAAAGCAACTCTCTTTGATCACCTTCTAGCAAAAGTAGGATTATGGGCCCCAATGGAAAAGGTTGTGAAGATGCAACAAATGGGTATTGGCTTTATCTCTCTTGCTCAAGGAATTCCATTTTTTCACGCAGGGGTAGAAATTCTTCGTTCAAAATCTGGAGATGAAAACTCTTATAACTCGGGAGACTGGTTCAACCGTCTAGATTATACGTATACAACAAATAACTGGCGAAAAGGACTTCCACCAGCGTGGCAGGAAGAAAACCTACATGCATGGCCAAATTGGAAAGAAAGACTTCTTAAAATCCCAAGTCCTTCAAGTGATCAGATTAAAAACAATTTGGAGTGGTTTAAAACAATGCTTCAAACAAGAAAGAGCTCCCCTCTTTTTAGATTGAGAACAAGAGAGCAAGTGCAACAAAAAGTTAGCTTTCCAGAAAATATCACAGATAAAAATGGAAATCATGACTCACGACTCTTAGTGATGAAAATTGACGATAGAAATGGCGAAAGAATCGATTCAGATAATAAGGCCGCCTATGTTCTTTTCAACACATCATGGGACGAATGGCTCCATTTTCAAGATGATGATATCAAAAATGGTAATATTGTCTTGGCAAAGGATTTGAGCGAATCAAACGAGAAAGTTTTGAAAGAACTACTCGACAACTCAGGTACAGAATTAAGAGAAGAAGCTTTTATTGATAAGAAAAATGGCAAGATAAGTGTACCCTGTATGAGCTTAATGGTTTACTTTCTTAAATAAGCTTCTGTGAAGGATCTTGGTCTGGACAACAGAGAGAAATGCACTCAGTCCAAGAGCTCCACCCATACCAGGAACCAGTGGAACGAGAAAAATAAAAAAGAGTGCAAAGAAACAAGCACTAATAAGAATTTCAATAGTCGTAACTTTTGTAGGACAACTCATTCCGACAAAGGTTCCACCAAAGAAAATACTAGTGAAATAAAGAACATCGATATCAAAGAAGTAGTGAATCAAGTTAAAATCTATAAATGATAGTAAAGTTAAACCAGCAGATGCTCTAATACTACCAACTTGTGGATACTTTGAGACTTCAAAAGTAAGCCATGCAGCAATACAAGAAATAAAGAGACTCATCGCAATCACAAAAGACTTCCTTTTAGTAAATAAACAAGAGAAACACTAATAAATGCGATTGTACCAAGTTTACCACCATACCCTTTAAATAGATCAATCGTAAGTAAATAGAAACTTGCACCTAAAAGAGATAGAAAAAAGATTTGACTAAAATGAGTCAACACTCCTGCTGAACACATGCCAGCAAAGCTTCCAGCATAAACAGCATTCTGGATATCTTTAACATTCCCAAGCTTTGATAATGGAATAAATGTCCCAAAAAGACCTACGATACAAGAAGCAACGACAGCACTAACATCAAACTTTGTATGAAGAACAAAACAAAGAGAACAGCCACAAAAGAAGCAGAGTAATTTAATTATAAAGCGCTTTAACATTCCTCTATCTTCAAACTTTTTCTCCTAACAGGCAACACCGAAAATAAAGAAAAACACTATAAAATATTCAAGGATAAAGGCACAAATCACGAGAATCACTTATAAATAAGAGTATGAATCTAAAGAGCATCCTTTCAATTATCATTTTTTTATCTATTAAAATCTCTTTTGCGACGAGCTGTCCTAGTGAAGTTCTTTCGAGCCACATCGAAAATATCTCTGAAATTCATATTTTCTATAAACAAGATGATGATTGTAAAAAACAAAAAAAGGAAGCACTAATACTAAAAGGAAGAATTGAAAAAACAATGGAATTGGCCATTGATTTCAGTTTTAACTCGAAACCAGTCACTATAATTTTAGAAAACGCTAATTTTAATCCCCATTATGATAAAAGTGGAAGAATCTATCTTCCTTTTTCAATTAGCATTAACGGAAATGAAATTCTTGGAAAGAATAGACAAGCAATCATAATTCATGAATATGCCCACCATGTAATAAAAGGTGAAATTCAAAAAGAAGTAATCCCATTACAAAGATTCCTAAAAAAGATAGAGTCCCTTTCCCATGAAAAATTCGAGCTAAAGCAATTTGAAGATAAGCAATCGTTAGAATATGCTCGAAGAAAGACAAGACATACAAGAGACTATAACCTATTTGCCTCTTCTCCTTATGCTTTAAAACAAAATAGTTATATCGAACATTACGAAGAGCTTTTTGCAGACTATTTTTCAGCATTAATACTTAATGAAAAACATATTTTTACAGAAACATTGAATGACGAATATAGAAATTTTAAAACGTCTCTCTCTGAATTAAAAAGTGAAGACATTTCTAATGCCCATCAATTTTTCTACATAGTCAGGAATTGGCTTGGGACAAATATGTGGACGCCTAGACACTACGGAAAGATTCCATATGTACAAAAAGTATTAACAGCGACAATTCAAGAAATTCAAAGCTCAATTACCAGAAAGAACAAAACGATCGAATCTCAAAATAAATTTCTTATTAAGGAGATTGAATCAATCGATATCTTAGATAAAAAACTTACTCCTGACTGGTCTCTCGAATACTCTGGCAATGATCTTGTTAGAATGGAAATATCATCAAATGGAAATGAAAATGAGGATTATATTCCAGTGACTGTCATTGATAGTGGTTTTACAAGAAAAGCAATTAATGTCCCAAATAAAGTACGCGTTGATTCTAAAACACATCGAAATAGAAATGTCGCCGATCATCACGGTACAAATGTAGCTAATGTAATCAATCATTCGAGATTTGGGGGATCTGAAAAAGTCCAATTAAATCTCTTAGCGAAAGCTATGTATGATTTTAATTATTCATATATTTTAGACGAGTCGTTGAAACAAAGTCCTAAAACAAGAATTATTAGTAATTCACTCGGATGGAGAACTGATTCAGTTTCGAAAGTGGCAGAACGTGCACATGAGCAAGACATCTTATGGTTTTTGGCCTCGGGAAATGATTTTCCAAAGAGAGTTAACCCTTGGGAATCAGAATCAAAGGCCATTTTAGTGGGTTCATACTCCCCTAGTGGACTTGTGACAAATTCAACTCAAATTGATAAGAATGTTGTTATCCTAGCTCCTGCTGATCATTATCAACAAACAATAAATGCTCACAACGAGATCAGCTCCTTTGGAGAGACAAGTGGAGCAACACCGATGGTAGCTGCGACTGTTGCCAATTGGCTCTCAATTTTCTCTAACCTTAAAAGAAATGATGTGATTACAATTTTAAAGAGTACTGCGCTCAAAACAATACAAAATGGAGAACATCTCCCAGGTCAGTTAAATTCTTATAAAGGTTACCTCGTCGTAAAAGAGTTAAAAGAAACTTGTCCTGATGAACAAAGAAGTTGCATCGATGAAAATCTAAAACGAATAATCACTAAAAAGAGAACTAATTCATATATAGCTATATGTGAAAATGATATTCAATCAGAAAATTTTCTCAATCAAAGACGAGCTTACTTTCTTGACGAAGATAATTTAGAAGTTATCACTCTTTTAAGATGTGGTTATGAAAAAGCTGGCTATACAAAGAATAGTGAATTCTTTGCTCTTAAAGAGAAAATGAAAACATCAATCAACGCAGTTATTGATCACATTAATGAGATGGCCATCGCCTCTCTCAAGTCGGGACTAAGTAATGCTCCATACTATAGGAATGTTAATATTTTAAATGAAGAGTTTATTCAAACTTTGAAAGATATTGAAGTGAATGATTATGGTGTAGGAAGTTATTTTGCAACTCAATTACTATCAAGATATGTTCAAGTGAAATCGAAAGAGTACCTCATGAATGAATATGACATATCTGAAAGTCATGCAAATAAATTCTTTCAACATACAAGTGAGGAAAATACTCATTATTAGTAGATGATTCCCATCTAATTGCATCTAATAAATCTTGATTAGTCAGTTCGAGAGTAATCACGTTCATATCTTTAAAGTACCTATCGATGACGCCAATGGCCTGTTCTCTACTACAAAGGTGTATAAAACCATCTTTTATATCTAGTTCAGTGCCAGCGCTCTCTTTTTCTTTTTGAAATTTATCCCACTCATTCTCTGTTAGAATCTTAAATACTCTTTCATCTCTCACTTACGCGGCCTTTTTATCTCTTACGACTTTCGTTTCTTTTTTTTTAAATTGTAACAAAGATTCTTTCGATTTTCCGCTCTTTTTCTTATTTCCGTTTACCGTTTTAAATAGACTTTCTACAATTCTATCTAAAAGTTCTGACTGAGTAGAAAGGTTCTCTGCATGCCCATAGGTTTCCTGTGCACCTCTTGTATTTTCTTGCACAGTTGAATCAAGTTCATTCATGGCCTGTGTGATATTTTCAACACCTACCGATTGTTCAGAAACGGCACTAGCAACTTGATTCATCATTTCTTTGACTTCAGAAACGTTACTAACAACTTGATCAAAAGAATCTTCACAGGTTTTAATAATCTCAGACACAAGATCCATTTGTCTATCACCTTCAGCGACGATTTTTTCGATCTGCTCTTTCGAATATTTTGCAATAGACTCGACCTTATCAGTACTACTTGCAAGCATTTCAGATATCTCTTGTGATGCCTTTCCACTCATTGTTGCTAAATTCCCAACCTCTTCTGCAACTACAGCGAAGCCTTTCCCCGACTCTCCGGCTCTTGCAGCTTCAACAGATGCATTAAATGAGAGAAGTTTTGTTTGAAAAACGATATCATTAATAACACTAGTTTTTGTCGATATTTCATTAATTGTTGAAGAGATACTATCTAAGTTCTGTGAATTTTCGTCCATCTGCTCTTTAATCTTTTGATTATTTTGAATAATCATATTTATAACATTAGCAAGTTCTCCAATACTCTCTTTCCCTTTAACCGTAACTTGATACGACTCATCCGCTCGTTCACTACTGTCAGATGCGTTTGTCGCACTCGTTTTTACCATTGCTGAAATTTCATCAAGTGTTGCCACTGTTTCTTGTATAGCACTGGCCTGTTCATTAGATGATGAAGAAAGAAGTTCACTGGCATGTCTTAGTTTCTCTGAACTCTCTTTTGAACGGATCGATGTATCTTTTAGACTTTCAATATTTTTCTCTAATTCTTTTGACAATCTTCGCACAAGAAAGGCAACAGCAATTGATAAAATGACCTGCCCAGCAATAACGACTGTGACAATTTTAATCAAGGCCGCTGTAAGTGCCTTTTTATTTTCAGACTTATTATAACCAAGTTTAATATGACCAACTACGCGATCTTTAACTTTGACTTCTTTAGTAATAAAGAGATCATGCCCTTTTTCTAATTCCAATAGTTCCTTTGGAATGTTAAACATCGACTTCTTTTTCTCATTAAGAAAGAAAATATAATCAACCTCTTTTTCCGCTTGAATTTGCTTGGCCAGGGCCTCAAGTGATGCATTATCAAAGTTCCAAAAAAGGGCCTTTGTAGAGAGTCCAAGAGACTCTATAACCATTGTCATTTTTGACTCAAGAGAATGATTGAGAATTTTTGCTTTATCATTAAGGATAACAACACCAAGACCAAACATAATGAACATTGAAATCATATTTGTGATGACAATGAGTTTCTTTTGCATCGACCAGTTTTTCATGGAACACCTTATATTTTGAATTTATAGACTGAAATATATTATGCATCAAAACAGTGCCTTGACTCATAATTCTTCAAAAATTTAATGTTTGACTCGCAATTAGTTGAATATAAATAAAACTTACAAATTTGAGGTTAAATTTAAGTAATCAAAGAACTAATAAGAGGCAAAATTGAGGTTAAACTGAACACATTCCTTAAGAACAAAAGAGGGTCTGACATGAAAATGATGTTTAAACTATTATGCATTTTA